>CAIKWU010000383.1 GCA_903831155.1 uncultured Planctomycetaceae bacterium
AGCGTCACCGTGGCGGCGGTGCCAGAAAACACGCCGTCGTTATCGGTCCCCGCGGATGGCCAGGCCACGCTGCCGGCCGACGACAGCCAGTTCGACGTCGTCGTGTCCCAGATGCCGGCACCGCCGCTCCAGGTCAGCACATCGGCGTTCGCGATCGGGCAGCAGCATGTGGCGACTGCGACGACGCAGGCATGAAATCGTGTCCTGAGGCACCTCGCCATCGCGGCAACGGAAAACGTGTCGAGCACGAGGGATCACTCCTGGACGAGGTCCGTGAGGAGAGCACGGTGGCGTCCACCCGCCTTCTCCCCCAAAGGCCTCCAGTGTTCCGGGAATCCGGCTGCCGGAGCAATGAACAGACGCGTCTTTTTTCTTCGCTTTTGCGTCGGTGACGATGATCCGTCGTCGGGCTGCTCAGGGGGCCGCGTCGCTGTCGATGTCGATGTCGATGACGTTTGCCCCGGGTTTCACGGTCTTTACGAGCGTCGACCTCGTGCCGCACGACTCCGGGATGCGAACGGCACGGAGTTCCGGCGGAATGAAGGGCACGCCCTGGGAGTCGTAGGACTCCCTGATCGCGAGGCTGACGACGCTGTCGCCGGGCATGACACCGAACGTGCTGGCGTTGAACCGCAGCGTGAACCGCCCCTCGCTGTCGGTGACCCCGATGGAGGTCGACCCGTTGGGCACGCGGGGCTGGAACCGGATGATCACGCCCGCCGGCACCGGTTTCCCGTTCGCTCGGACGACACCCGTCGCCGTGGCTCCGACGCCCCGTCCGCAGCCGATCGAGACGAGGGTCGCGGTTGCGATTAGAAACCACTCCCGGCGGCAAGGCTCAATAACTGCTGATCGCATTCCCGTCCGCCCTGATGCTGAGGCGCTGATACACCCCGACACTTCCCTGCACGACCGCCAGAATCTGCTGGACATTGCCGTCCGTCACGTTCCAGTACGTCCCCTCGCTCGTGGACTCGATCGCGTCGTTGATGAAGGTGACCGACCCGTCGCACATCGCGAAGTTCGCACCGCCGGGATGCCAGCTGCCGAAGCCGTCGTACGCGCCCGCATTGATTTTGTACCGGGTGATGCGCGTGACGGTGCGGTTCAGTGGGTTGTCCTGCCGTGGATTCGACACCCCCACCCAAAGACCCGGCTGACGAATATCTTCGGGCCCCCCGGGCAGGAGCGGATCGGCCATACCGCCGGCTTCGCCGAGTAGAAACGTCTTCGAGAGCCCGTCCGTCACGTCCTTGAAACGAATCCCGTCGCAGTGGCGGATGGTTCCCTGCGAGGCCTTGACCAGCGGCCCGACCGGGCCTCCGAGGCTCATCGAGCCTGCGTTGCCCGCGTAGTTCGTCTTGCTCGACTTGTAGCTACCGCCGAACGCGTTGTATGCGTTCACCGGATCGAGTGGTCCGAACTTGCAACTGGGGCAGGAAAATGCCGGAAGTGGCTGCTTGGCTGCTTCGGCAACCGAACCGCTGATGAAAGTCGCCGTGTGCGACCACCCGGAACCGGCGGTGCCACTCGACATCACCTCATAGAGCGACTTCTGTTCGATGTAGGGGAGAATCCGGGAGATCCAACTCCAGCCCTCGAGTTTGTTGGGGTCGAGTGACTTCTCAGTGGCGGCAGCCGGCAGTTCCTTGCGGGCATCGTGAAAGCCTTGCAGCCCCAAAGCGATCTGCTTGACGTTGTTGGCGCAGGCCATTCTCCGCGACGACTCTCTGGCCGTCTGCACGGCAGGCAGAAGAAGACCGATCAGTGTGGCGATGATGGCGATCACCACCAACAGTTCCACGAGCGTAAACCCTCGCCTCCTCATCGCGCACCCCCGTGACCGCGGCGGCGAGAACGCCACCCCCACACGCCCGTGGCGATCACGGCCGCGAGCGTGGCAACCATGGCGGCGCATCGTCGCAGTGCAACTGGTGCCATCGTCTTCCTTTTCCCCCACGGAAACGCGGCGTGGTTTCGCGGGCCGCATGAATCCGACGAATCTGCGGCGACTCACCCGCAAGGGTAGCGATGCCCGGAGCCCATTCGCAGCAGGCGAACGCGCAGAAATGCTGCCGAAATGCGTCAGCTCTTGGGTCGGACACCATCGGCTCCGCTTCGACCGGCACTCCCGCATCGTGCCTGCCTCGGCGTCTCGAACGTCTCCGGTCTCCCGGCCTCCGCCGTCGAAAGCCATCTCCGACGTCGCGGTCACGGTCTGGAACCTGGCGAACGATCGCACGACTCGTCGGCCATGACGCGTTCCCGTAGAAAAATCCCGCAGCGGCGGTGGACGGGTTGCCGTTGGTCCTGCCAGGGCCGCGGTACGTTGTGACACTCCGCTGCAGCGAGACGGACCCCGAGGCATCGCCCATCATGATCCGCGGAACGCTGATTCTCCTCGCGATCCTCGGCGCGTCCGCCCGGGGACTCTCGGCGGCGCCGCCATCCGCGGACTACGAGCTGCTCTTCGAGGACAACTTCGACGGCGAACGGCTCGACACCGAAGCCTGGTCCTACCGCACCGGCCCGAGGATGGACGGGCTCAACCGGAAGGAAAACGTCTCCGTCTCGGGCGGCGCCCTGCGTGTCGCCGTGCGGATCGACACCATCAACGGAAAACCGACGCCGACGGGCGGCGGGGTGATCAGCAGGAAGCCATTCGGCTACGGCTACTACGAATCCCGATCCAAGCCCTTCATGGCCGGCACCGGCGTCCACTCGTCGTTCTGGCAGGCCGGCGGAGGAGCCAATGGCAACAACCGCATCTTCGAGATCGACTCGTACGAGATCGACTCGGGGTCGAGCCTCGGCTGCAACAACCTCTACGTCCACATCTGTCCCAAGGAACTCCGCGAGATTCCCTGGCCGCTGAGGGCGCACGTGACCTGGAGGTTCGCCGACGACGGATGGTTTCTGGATGGCTACGAATACACGCCCGACGGCGTCATCTTCTACGACAACGGAAAGCAGGTCGCGCGAGTGGAGTGGCCCGATCTCACCGCCCAGCAGGTTGTCTGGCTCACCGGCCTGAACGGCTGCGGGAAAGTGGACGCCTCCAAGCTGCCGGGTGAAACCGTCTTCGACTACTTCCGTTACTACGCCAGGGAGTACCCCGGCGTCACGCTCCTGCCGAACGGCAGCTTCGAATACAACCACGACAAGATCGATCCCGCCAAGCCGGTTGCCTGGACGGTCACGGGATCGGTGTCGTCCGTTCTCGTGACCAAGGGCGACGCCGCGCACGACGACCACTTCCTCCGCATCGGCAGCAAGCTCGTCGCCTTCGAGAACGCGGTCACGCAGAAACTCGAACACCTCCGCAACGGCGACTACACGCTCACCGCGAGAGTGAGGGCCGGCAAGGGATTGCGGCTCGCGCGGGTAAGCGTGTCGGGGGGCGGCAAGCGCGCCGCTGAGATTGCTGCCGCCGCGAACTGGTCCACGATCCGGATTCCGAGCGTCAGCGTGACGGACAACACGGCGGAGATCACCGTCGAGGCTCGGGGCGCGGGCGGCCAATGGCTGGAAATCGACGACATCCGTTTCATGAAGCCTCCCCTTCCGGGGCGGCAGCCGCGCACGCCCCGTGCCCTGGTCCGTGCCGGCGAGCCTGTCTGGAACGCCTTGCAGCACGCGATGCACTTCCCCGGAGACAAGTCCTTCGGTTTCTTCGACCGAAACGTCGGCCTGGGGGACTCGATGACGGTCAGTTTCGTCATGAAGCCCTCCGGTCGCGCGGATGCCTCTCCGATCGCTCGCATGCCCAAGAAGGGCGACGACGGATGGATGGTCGTGCTGACGAGCGGCGGGGATGTCATCTTCCGGGTGGGAAGCGAGGAGACCCACACCGACGTCCTGGCCAAGGCCGACTATGAGTCCGGCAAGGAGACGCGGGTGTCCTGTGTCTTTGATCGGGGCACGTGCCGGATCTTCATCAACGGAGACCTGGTCGCGACAAAGACCGGCATCCCTCATTCCACGAAAGACACCACCGAACCGGGCAGGTTCGGCAGCGTGAACGACGCCTACCTCGCCGTGGGCGAGGTCATCGTGGCCAACGAGAAGGCCGGTCAGCCGCCGAAAGCCGGGAAGAAGCTCGCCAAGTACGTCGGCTGGCTTCGCGACGTGCGGGTCTACAACCGCGCCCTCGACGCGGCGGAGATCAAGGCCCTCGGGCAGCCCGAGGGCGACTGAGCGCACGCCGCCCGAATACGCGGTCGGCGACGGCCACCGCCGCGGAGCGCTTGGAATGCCAGGGGCACCACCGCCGCGGCAAGGATGGCCAGGGCCGGTTCCGGCACGGCGGACACCTCGCGGGATCCGACGGCCGCGAGGTAGGAGCCTTCATCAAAGAGGCTGGTGCCCATGAAGTCGGCGATGTCGAGAATGTCCACCACGCCGTCGTAACCGAAGTCCCCCTGACTCCATGCCGCCGCCTGCCCCGAGTCGAACGACCCGCCTGCCGCGATGTTCGAGGCATCGAGGATGTCAATCGCGCCGTCGAGATTGGTGTCGCCGGGGGCCGCATACGCCAATCGGATCGCCCCGTTCCCGGCCTCCAGCCAGCCGATCCCCCGTGGCCGGCCGACGGCCGCATCGGCGGCAGCCGACGACGAGGTAACTCCGGCCCCGGATCCCCACGACCCGTCACCCCGTCCCTCGAGCAGCGCTGCGACCAGTCGAGTGGGCGTCAGGCCGTTGGCGACGGTCATCGATCCCGTGCCGATGTCGATCCGTTCACGACCCGAAAGATCGAGCCTTCCCACGCTGACGCTCGGTGCCGCGAGAACGAGGGCCTTCGAGGCCGCGGTGCCGCTGAATGCGACCGTGACACCGGAGTCGACGGCGGTCGACGATTCGATCCGCAGTTCGCCCTCCTCGATCGCCACGCGGCCACCGAAACCGGGGTTGCTCCCCGACAGCCGGAGCTGTCCGCCGCCCGTGAGCGTGAGGCCGCTCGCAGGGCCACCGGTCATTCCGCCGGCGATGGCCACCCACTCCGTCGACGACGTGCCCGACCTGACCGTGAGGGTGCTGCTGCCGAGCACGAGCCTGCCGGCGGAGACCGTCAGCGAGTTGCCGTTGCCGACGCGGTTCTCCAGGGTGCTGTCGGCTGCCAGCGTGATCGTTCCGGAGAACGTGTTGCCGCCGTAGCGGTTGCGGAGCGTCCCGCCGTGGAGGACGACATTGCATCCCCCGTGCGTCGCCGATGCGGTTCCCGTGCCGTTGAGCCCGTTGAGGTGCAGCGTTTGACCCGCCGCCACGGCCACGGGTGCGGCGATCCGTGCCGAGTGCCGCAGGCCGACGCCGGTGGTCGTGCCGGTGAGGACGAGGCCGCCGAGCGACACGGCACCATCGAGGTGCGTCGCCGCGTTCACGGCCGACGCGGTTCGCACGGTCAACGTCGCCGCGCTGCCGCTCACGGCTCCGGCGACTGCGAGATTGGTCGCTCCCGTATTGTTGATCGTGCCCCCCGCCGCACGAACCGTGATGGTGCGGGAGGCGGCGAGGGTGAAGCCGCTCGTCGCCTGCAAGGCACCGCCGTCGAGGGTCACGCCGCCGCTGGCGCCGCCGAGTCGACTGTCGCCGGCGACCGCCACGGTGCCTCCCCGGATCGTGGTGCCGCCGGAGTAGGTGTTCGTGCCCGCAAGGGTGAGCACTCCAGAACCCGTCTGGGTCAGGCCCCCTCCGGGCGACGCCAGATCGGTGAGCAAGGGCTGGGCGATGGTGATGCCTTTGCCGGCGGTGTCGATCACGGCCCCGGCCGAACGAATCGACGCCGTCGTGAGGCCCTGGAGGAACGCCGTCGATGCCGCACCGGCGCGGAGGGTGCCCCCGTTGAAGGCGAGCACGCCGGTTCCCGATGTGGAGTGCATGGTGATCTGACTGGCCACGAGCACGCCGCCGTCGAGATCAACGGTGGCGGCGCCGCCCGTGGCGGAACTGCCTCCGAGCACCAGCGTGGTAAGGATCGCGGTGCCGGACTTCACGGCCAGCCTGCCGGCCCCCCCTGCGGCATTCACCTCCGTGCCGAAGATGTTGCCGATCAACGTGCCGCCCGCGACGGTGATCGTGCCGCTCACGCCGGTCGTGGCGGCGACCGCATCCGCTGTCGTGGAGTTGAGCGTGGAGAAGGTGCCCCCGGCGATCGTCAGCGACCCGGCCGTGACGCCCGTGCCCACCACGAGCCCGCGGCCGTGGACGTTGTAGTAGCGAGTCGCGCCGAGCGTGCCGTCGTAGATGGCTCCCCGGGCCGTGCCGCTCGCCACCTCGAGCACCGCATTGACGGTGGCTCCGGTCATCGCCCGGCCCGGCGAGCCGGCCCAGTTGCCGGTGCCGCTCCATGCAGAGCTGGCGATTCCGTTCCAGCGATACGTGGTCGGCGTGGTCGGGGCGTCCGGTGCGTAGAACCGGACGTAGTCGTAGCTGGCCACGGCTGGGAGCCGGGTGTCGTCCACGGCGGGCGTGCCACCGAGCGGTGCCGCGATCGAGGTGAGCCAGACGTTCAAGTCACCGTGCGGAAACAGCGTGGCATCGACGGTGTGCACCACGGCTCCGTCGAAGGAATACCTCACGGTGCTCGGCGTGAACTCGCATCCGATCGTATGGAACCCGGCACTCAGGTCGGGCGTGGTGATTGTCTTGGTCGAGTAGACGGCGTGCGATGGCTGCCAGCGATGCACGTTCACCGAGTAGGACGTCGGCTTGATCGAGTCGTTCTCGAGGGCGTCGAGTTCCAGGATGGTCGCGGCCGCTCCCGCGCCGTACCGCATCATCCAGAACGACGTGTGCCACCCCGCGCCGGGTGGCGTCTTCATGCTGGTCTCGTAGTAGCCGTAGCGGACCACCGGCTTGCTGATGATGCCCGCCCCGGTGTAGGCCGACGAACCGACCGTCTCCTTCTTCAACTCGAGGCTGAGCGCGCCGTTGCCCACGCGGACGTTGGCGGGAACCTGGGTGCTCCAAAACCGCGTGTCGGTGCGGTAACTCCAGAGCGATGTGTCGAGCGTCGTGCCCTCGAACTCGTCGGACCACGCGAGCGTATAACCGACCGGCGGAGCAGCCGGGCACGCCAGCGGTGCGACTCCCGCGAGCGACGCGGCGACGCGAAGCAGCATATTCCTGATGGAAGTCGCGACACCTCGCGCAGCCATGCTCGCCTCACGATCGCCCCGGGGACGCGGATGATCGTCCCGCTTCATATACTCCGGCGTGTCGCAGGGGTGGCGGTGGTCGCCTGCGACGCGGTGGACCTCGCCGCGAACCTGCGGATCGGATCGTAGCGAACGAGCGCATGACTGACCGGCCATGACGCGTTCCCACAGAAAAATGCCGCAGCCTCGCCGAACACGCGACTGCCGGAATCTGGCTCCCGCGCCGCCGCGTCGGATTCGGCCGTGCCCGCACGCCGCCCTCATGCTGGCGGCGGCGCTCACGATGGCTTGCCCTGCCTCGGCCGCGGAGCCGATCCGCATCATGGCCCTCGGTGATTCGATCACCGAAGGCGGGAAGGAAGACGGGTATCGGCGACTGCTGCGCGCGCGTCTCGAGGCCGACGGGTTCGCGGTGGAGTTCGTGGGGTCCCGTGGGAAACCTCCCCTGCTGCATGAAGGCTACGGCGGCAAGAACGCCGAGTTTCTGGCCGAGGTGGCCCCCGACCACTTTCGGGAGCATCGGCCCGACATGGTGCTCCTGCACGCCGGCCACAACCATTTCAGTGACGAGCACCCCGTGGAGGGCATCGTCGCCGCGACCGAGTCGATGATCGGCGGCTTTCGCAGGTCCAATCCAAGCGTCGTCGTGCTGCTCGCCCAGGTCATCCCCAGCGGGAAACTGCCGAAGTACGGCTACATCCCCGAGCTGAATCGGCGACTCGCCGAGTTGGCGGACCGGCTCGACGTGGTGCTCGTTGATCAGGCCAGCGAGTTCGACTGGCACACCGACACGACCGACGACAAGGTTCATCCCAATGCCGCCGGCTACACCAAGATGGCCGACCGCTGGCATGCGGCCATCGTCCCGATCCTTCTTGGTGCGAGAGTCGGGGTGCAGGGCCCGGCCGTCGCCGCCCGCACCGCCGACCTCCGCGGCCGCTGCGTGGCGAGCGAGCCGAAACGGCCCGCCTTCGCCAAGGAGGCGATGGCGGCCTACGTCGCCCGGCTCCTCACGGGCACCGACGTGGATCAGGCGGTGGCTGGCTGGCTCACCGCCGCCGCGGAGGCCAATCGCACGGCGACACCGAAGGCCCCGGCCACGATCCCCGACCCCTTCAACAAGCACGCGCTCGTGCACGCGTGGATGCTCTGCCACCAGAGCCCGCACCTGCCGGCCGAGGCCGCCGCCCGGATCGCCGCCGCCACGAAGGAATACGTGTGCCGCTACGGCCACCGCGAGTGGCGGGGCTACGGCGCCCTCAACTTCCGGCTCATGAGCGACGGCGCGGGCCTCATCGCCGCCGAGCAGTGGCCCGACCTCGTCGACGCCGACGGCCTCGACTCGGCAGCCATCCGCGCCGCCACCCGCGAGCGGCTGCTCGCGTCGTTCGACGAGATCGTGCACCGCAACGCCTCGGAATACGGTGCCCCGACCTACCTCGGCATCGATCTGGTGGCCGTGAAGCTGCTCGCCGACTTCGCAGCCGACGAGATGCTTCGCCATCGGGCGGCGATCACGCTCGACACGATGCTCCTTCACGTGGCCTGCGGCTGGCACCGCGGCTACCACGTCAGCCCCGCCAGCCGCGCGAAGTATTTCCAGTCGAGCATGACCGGCCCCGACGCGATGGACTGCACCGCCGCCATCGGCTGGCTGTTCTTCGGCGCCGAGCGGCCCGTGCACGGCCTCTGCGAGCATCACTCCGGCTGGTTCGCGTTTCCCGGAGCCTACGAACCCCCGCCGGTCCTCGCCGCCATCGCCACGGATCGCGACGAGCCCTTCACCCACCGTGGCAGCCGCGGCTCCACCATCCGCCTCACGATCCACCATGAGCCCGCCTACGCACTGGCGAGCGAATGGACGCTCCTCAAGACGCCCCGCGACTCCCACACCAAGGAGTCGCGGCGGCAGATGCTCAAGTGGGTGTCGGAGCATCCGCAGAGCTCATTCATGCCGTTCCAGGAGAACGCCTTTCGGCCCTACGACCTCGCCGAGAACCGGGCCAACGCCTTCGGCTACGGCGAGAATCCCTTCGCCCAGTCGCTCCAGCACGGCCGCACGCTCGTGGGCGTGTCGGCCGTGCCCGACGACTATCCCTACTGGCGGATCGAGGCGCCGTTCGTGACCACCGGCGCGATCGTGAAGCGGATCGAGCGCGCCGGCTGGGTCTGCTGCCACGCCGGCTCGATGCTGTTCGCGTTCTGGCTCGGCGGCGAGCCGCGGTGGACGGCGCATCGCGACAAGGAACGCTGCGACGTGCTCACGAGCGACGCCCGCCGGACCGGCTGGGTGCTCGAGACCTCCCCACTCGAGCCCTTCGCCGGCGGCGGCATCGACGCCGAACTCGGCCGCTTCGCCGATGCGATCGCGACACGCACGAAGCTCGACCCTTCGGCTCTGGCCGCAGAACGGCCCCGGCTCTCGTTCACCTCGCTCTCGGGGACCGTCCTCGACATCACCTACCGCCCGCACGGCGAGGCCTACGGCCGCCAGCACCTCGTGGACGGCGAGCCGGTCGACTACGCCTCGTTTCCGCTGCTCGGCAACCCGTGGGTGCGGCAGGCTCTCGACGGCGACGAACTCGTGATCGAGCACGGCGGCCGCACGCTCCGCTACGATTTCACATCCTGGACGCGAACCCACGTCGTCCCCTGAACCTGCCCGGCGGATTCCACACGCGTCCATGGCCGACACCTTCTTCTCCGTCACCAACACCGTCGCGCTCCTCGCGTGGATCGCGCTGGTGCTGTTTCCGGCCCGCCGAGCCGTCTCGCACGTGCTCTGCGGCGTCGTGGTGCCGGCCCTGCTCGCCTGCGGGTATGCCGCAGTGATCGGGTGGAAGCTCGCCACGAACGGCCCGCCTCCGGGCGACCTCTCCACCATCGCCGGCCTCAAGGCGGCGTTCGCCGACGACTGGGTGTTCGCGGCGGCCTGGGCGCACTACCTCGTGTTCGACATGGTCGTGGGCGCGTGGATCGCCCGCGATGCCGTGCGGCTGGGCATCCCCTGGCCGCTGCGATCCCTCTGCCTCGTGCTCACCTTCCTGCTCGGTCCCGTGGGGTTCCTGCTGCACGTGCTCACGCGATTCGCCCTGCGGCGGGCGGTGGCGACCGACGATCCCGGATCCACGCCCACGCCGTGAACGCGACCGGCACCAGCAGGCAGGCAACCGAGGCCGCGAGCACCGCAGCCGTCGCCGGCACGACGTCGAACCGGGCCCGCCCAAGGGCGGTCTGCGCGACCGCGTAGACCAAAAAGAGCGTCGACCCGGCCGCGGCCGCCGCAACGAGCCACAGGCGGGCGGCTGCGGCAAGGCCGGCCTGCCGCATCGCCCAGGCGAGCGCCGGCAGCCACTGCACCGCGTGGATCACCACGCCGTGCGGAAACTTCGGCACGCCGGCACCGCCCAGCCGCACGGGGTCGAGACCCGCCTGCATCCGCGCCTCGCCGTGCATGCCCACCCAGATCCCGAGCACGCACGAGACGAGCAGGAGGATCATGCCGCCCCGCGCGGCCAGGAGCATGTCGGCCGGCACTCGCGGCTGCCGCACCAGAAGCCTGACGGTGAGGTCGGCGATCACGAGCGTCACCGCCACGATCAGGACCCCCATGGCGTCGAACAGGAACGAGTCGAGGGGCGTGTCACGGTTGAAGTGGCTTCCCACGCCCCGCCATCGCTGCACGTCGATGAGCAGCACCTCCACGAACAGGGCCCAGGCCGTCGCCGCGGCCAGCAGGCGGTCGCCCCGCCGCTGCGGCAGCATCGCCCACACCCAGCCGAGCGAGATCGCCGTCAGGCCGCCGGAGATGCCGAACAGGATCGGCTTTCGCCAGGTGACTGGCCCCTCCCACGGGCCGCCGAGCACGGCCCACACAGGAAGGTGCAGGAGTCCGCTGGCGACCATCACCGCCCCGAGCACGGCCAGCGGCCGCGCCCGGCGGTCGGTCCACCAGGGATCGGCACGGGTCTCGGGGGTGTTCTCGGGCATGCGGTGGAAGTGTAGGCGCGGATCGCCCACACTGCCGCCATGCACACGAGATCGTTCGGACGGACGGGCTGGCAGGTGTCGGAGGTCGGCTTCGGGGCCTGGGGCATCGGCGGGGGAGCCTGGGGCGGAGCCGACGACGCCGAATCGATGGCGGCGCTGCACGCGGCCCTCGATGCCGGGATCACCTTTTTTGACACGGCCGACGTCTACGGCGACGGCCGCTCCGAACGGCTCATCGGTCGGCTCCGTCGCGAGCGATCCGAGCCCTTCATCGTGGCCACGAAGGCCGGCCGCCGGCTCTCGCCCCACCGCGCCGCGGGCTACACCGCCGAGAACCTCACGGCGTTCGTGGACCGCAGCCTCACGAACCTCGGCGTGGAGCGGCTCGACCTCGTCCAACTCCACTGCCCGCCCACCGAGGTCTACTACCGACCGGAGGTGTTCGACGCGCTCGATCGGCTCGTCAAGGCCGGCAAGATCGCCTTCTACGGGGTGAGCGTGGAGAAGGTCGAAGAGGCGCTCAAGGCGATCGAGTATCCGAACGTCCAGAGCGTGCAGATCATCTTCAACGCCTTCCGGCTGCGGCCCACGGAGCTCTTCTTCGAGCAGGCCCTGCGGCGGCAGGTGGCGGTGATCGCCCGCGTGCCGCTCGCCAGCGGACTGCTCTCGGGTCGTCTTGCCCGCGACACGGTCTTTCCCGACGACGATCACCGCACCTTCAACCGCGAGGGCGCCGCCTTCGACCAGGGCGAGACCTTCTCGGGCGTGCCCTACGAGATCGCCCTCGACGCGGTCGAGCGGCTTCGTCCGTTCGTGCCCGGGGGTGTCACGCTCGCCCAGTTCGCCCTCCGCTGGATCCTCGCCTTCGAGGCGGTCACGTGCGTGATTCCCGGCGCCCGCAACGCGGCCCGCGTGATCGAGAACGCGAAGTCGGCCGGGATGCCACCGCCGTCACCGGAGACGATGGAAGCCGTGCATGACGTGTACGACTCGCTGATCCGACCGCTCATTCATCACCGGTGGTAGCGATGATTCCCCACGTTCTTGCCCGCGTGCGGATGGCGATCCTGGCGGTCGGCCTCACGTCGTCGGCGGTCGCGGCCGAGTCGCTGCCAGCCCATCCACGCCTGCTCGCGTCCGTCGCCGACGTGGCCGCGATCGCGACGCGGGCCGAGGGCGATCCGCTCCTGGCCGCGCTTCGCGACGCCACGCTCGCCGCAGCCGAGAAGGCGCAGTCGCGGCGGACCTGCGAGTACCGCATCGCGGATGGCAAGCGGCTCCTCCCCGAGTCGCGGGAGGCGCTCGCGACGATCCTGCACACGGCGATGGCCTGGCGGCTCACGGATGACCGCCGGCACTTCGACCGCTGCGTGAAGGAACTCGACGCCGCCTGCGGCATGCGCGACTGGAATCCCCCGCACTTCCTCGACACGGCCGAGATGGCGACGGCCGTCGCGATCGGCCTCGACTGGCTGCATGACGACCTCGATGCCGACCGCCAGGCCCGCTGCCGCGATGCCCTCCTGGCGAAGGCGATCGTCCCGGCCCGGGCCGAGTTCGAGCGCAACGCCCCATGGACGAGAGTGAACAACAACTGGTCGCAGGTGTGTGGCGCGGGCATCGCGCTGGCATGCCTCGCGGCGGCCCGCGACGACGCCGAACTCACATCGAGCCCGTGGCAGGAGTGTCTCCGGGTCGTCACGGCCTCGACCCGCTTCTACGAGCCCGACGGCTGCTATCCGGAGGGGCCCGGCTACTGGGACTACGGCACGAGCTACCACGTGCTCGCGCTTGCGGCAGTGGAGGCGCTCGGCCGTCCCGCTCCGGTGCCGAAGCCCTTGCTGCGGGGAGCCGTGTTCATGACGCACGTCTGCGGACCGACGGGAACGGTATTCAACTTCGCCGACGCCCCGCCATCACGAGACAAGGTGGTGGCGGCGCGGAGTTGGCTGGCGGCACGGGCGAAGGATCCCGCGGTGGTGGCCGACGTGCGGCGGCGGCTCGCGGCCCTCTCCGGCAGCAACGAGCGGTTCTTTCCGCTGCACCTGCTCTGGCTGCCTTCCGATCCCGGTCGCGTGGAGCCCCTGCCGGCGGCCGATGCGTTCCGCGGCCAGCAGCCGATCGCGGCATTTCGCAGCTCGTGGGACGACCCTGACGCCCTCTTCGTGGCCGTGAAGGGGGGCACGCCGAAGGCGAGCCACGGCCACATGGACGTGGGCTCGTTCGTGGTGGAGTCGGGCGGGCGTCGCTGGATCCACGACCTCGGTCCCGACGACTACAACCTGCCCGGCTACTTCGGCGACCAGCGGTGGGACTACTTCAGGCTCAACTCGAAATCGCACAACGTCCTCTCGATCGGCGGCATGCTCCAGAACCCGGCATGCCCGCCGTGCGGCCTCGAGGCCGTCACGAACCGTGCCCCGTTCCGCTGCCGCATCGACCTGGGGGCCGCCTACGCGTCGGCCGAGCGCCGGCTCGCGGCGGGCGTGACCCGCGAGGTGTCGCTCGATCCGCAGGCGAAGGTGGTCCACATCCGCGACCTGGTCGTTGCGCCCTCGGGCCCGGTCCGCTGGCAGGTGCTGGTCGACGTCGAGCCGACGATCGAGGGCGATCGGGCCGTGCTCGTGGAGGGAGATCGCGGGCTCGAACTGACCGCCCGTATCGGGCCGCGGCCTCCGGGAAAAGCCCCGGTCTGGAGCGTCGAGCCGGCCCGGCCCTCGACGCCGCGGGAGAATGCCAACGAAGGCTTTTGGCTGCTCTCGTGCACGGCGACCGCGGCGGCTCGCGTCAGCTTCGACGTCGACATCCGCCCCCGCAGCCCCGGTCGTTAGGACATCGCGATGCCGGGGCCTGGAGCGACCGAGTCCTCACACCCTTCCACCGTCGCCGACATCCTCGTCGTCGGGGCCGGTGCCGCGGGACTGTTCGCCGCGACGTGGGCGGGCCGCACGGCACGGGACGCCGGACGCCCGATCTCGATCGTCGCCGTTGATGGGGCGAGGAAGCTCGGGGCCAAGATCCTCGTGGCCGGAGGGGGGCGGTGCAACGTCACGCACCACGCGGTCAGCGAGAAGGATTACGCGGGCGCCACCCCGCCGGCGATTCGGAAGGTGCTCCGCCGGTACACCGTCGCCGACACGGTCCGCTTCTTCAACGAGTCGGGGGTGGAGTTCTATCGCGAGTCCGACACGGGCAAGCTGTTTCCCGTCACCGACTCGTCGCGGACGGTGCTCGACGCGCTCGTGCGGGAGGCGGTCGCGGCCGGCGCGAGGCTGCTGCACCCGGCCTGCGTGACCGCGATCGCCCGCACCGCCACGGGCTTCACCGCGACCACGTCCACAGGCGCGATCCAGGCCCGCCGCGTCATCCTCTGCACCGGCGGGAAATCGCTGCCGAAGTCGGGATCCGACGGCGGCGGCTTCACGCTCGCCCGCTCGCTCGGGCACACGCTGACGGATCCGATCGTGCCGTCGCTCGTGCCGCTGCTCCTGCCTCCCGGTCACTGGATCACGTCGCTCACGGGTCTCGCCCTGCCCGCCACGCTCACGCTTCGCTCCTCGTCGGGAAAGTGGCTGCACGAAACCACCGGCGCCACGCTCTGCACGCACCAGGGGCTCTCCGGACCCGCGGTGCTCGACATGAGCCGCCACTGGCTCGTCGCCCGGCACGCCGATCCTGCGGCCACGCTCACGCTCAACTGGCTGCCGGGGGAGTCGCCCGAGTCGATCGACCGGCTGCTCATGGAGCGGCAGGCTCGCGGAGCCCTCGCCGTGCTTCGCGAGCGGCTCACCGACAGGCTCGCCCGCAGCCTGTGCGACGCGGCCGGCGCTTCCTCCACGGGCGACCTGACCCGCGAATCGCGGCGGGCGCTCGCGGCGGCCGTGGTGGCCACGCCGCTGCCGGTCGTGGGCGACCGGGGCTTCACGGTGGCCGAGGCGACGGCCGGGGGCGTGCCGCTCACGGAGGTCCGCCTCGAGACCATGGAGAGCCGGGCCTGCCCGGGCCTGCACTTCGCGGGCGAGGTGCTCGACGTCGACGGCCGCATCGGCGGCTTCAACTTCCAGTGGGCCTGGTCGAGCGGCTACATCGCGGGCGTCGCCGCGGCGCGGTGGACCGACGGCACGGATGGTCCGGCCACGACCGCGTAGCAGAACGTGCCCTCTGTCAGGTCGAGCCTCCGCAGGCTCGGGGGTGAGGGCATCAGCGCGTCGACCGCCCGCCGGACCTCGTCGAGGCCCACGGCGTCGATCGTCGCCCGGCCGAGCGGGAACCGTGGCGGCTCCCGTCGCACCGCCGTCGTCAGCCGCTCGCAGAGCGAGGGCTTCGGCTTCGCAGACCGCAGCACCACCGATCGCGTGCCCCACGGCTGCCAGCGGTTCGGATCGGTGGGGCCCACGATCACCACCGCCGGCACGCCCACGGAGGCCGCGAGGTGCACCATGCCGGTGTCCACGCCCACGCAGAGCTGCATGCCCGACATGAGCGCGGCGGCATCGGCGAGGGGCACGTTGGCGGAGAAGTCGTGCACGTGCGCGGCCAGCGAGGGGGGGCACGAGCGGAGCAGTTCGATGTGCGCGGCCCGGTCGCCGGGACCGCCGCAGAGCACCACCTCGCAGCCGCGGTCCTCGACGAGCCAGCGGAGCAGGCTTCGCCAGCGATCGACGGGCCAGAGCTTCAGGGGATCGGTCGACCTGACGGCGAGAAACACCCGCGTGCGGCCCGGCGGCAGGCGGTCGACGAGCGGGGCGACCCGCTCGGCCGATGGCGGCGGCACCCAGTTCTCGTTGCGGCCGTCGTCGACCTCGAGACCCTCTCCGCGGAGCAGGTCGAGATAGGTCTCCACCTGGTGGCGGCCGACGCATCGCTTCACCGCCGTGGTGAGCAGCGGACTGCTCTCGCCGCGAAACCCGATCCGCTCGGGGATGCCGGCGAGCGTGGCCAGCGCCGCCGCCGAGAGCGACGGCTTCAGCAGGTAGGCCTTCGTGTAGCGTCGCGACCGCAGCCAGGCAGCCTCCGCCAGGAGCGCGGACGTGGTGGCGACGACGCCCCGCCGGCGGTGCCTGGGCGGACGCGTCCACGAGATCCGGTCGTCGACGTACGGGCAGGCGGCGAGCATGGCCCGTGGTCCGGCCTCCGCGCAGAGATCGATCGTGGCGTCGGGATGGGCCCGCCGCAGGTTGCGGAGGAAGGGGATGGCCAGGAGCGTGTCGCCGAGATACTGCGTGCAGACCACGAGGATCCGCTGGGGGGCCGCCGCTCTCCTCGACTCGGAGGTGGTCATCGTGCGAAGCCCACGAAGAAGCTGAACAGCTGCTTGCTGTCGTACGGGGCGTAGGCGACCGGGACGGCGAAGTCGAGCGCGATCGGCGCCGGGCCCATCGCCGGCAGCGTGATCCGCAGCCCCACGCCCGGGGCGACACGCATGTTGTTGATCGAGACGTTCGACTCGACCGTGCCGACGTCGGTGAACACCACGCCGCGGAGCGTGTCGTCGGCCGTGATCGGGAACATGTACTCGATCGTGTTGAGCCATTGGAACGGGCCGCCGACGATGGCCGCCGCCTGGCCGGGCAGCGGCTCCTTGCCAGCGACCGTCTGCCGGGGGCTCGCCCCGCGGAACACGAAGCCGCGGATCGTGTTGTAGCCGCCCGCGAAGAAGTTGTCGTAGGCGGGCGTGTTGTCGCCGGACACACCGAGGATCGAGCCGATCGACAGCACGTGCCGGCCCGAGCCGTCGGGCCGCTCGTTGAGCAGGAAGTACTGCCGGGCCTCGGCGATGCCGCGGGGATAGACGAAGGTGCCGATCACCTGCTCGAACTCGACCGACGCGAGATGGCCCTGGGTGGGCAGGAACGGACTGTCTCGGGTGTCGTGGATCAGGCCCGCGCTGAACCCGTAGACACCGTTGGTGCCCAGCATGTCTTCGATGTCGGGCGTCAGCAGCCGCGGGTTGAACACGTCGACACTCTCGCCGCGGAAGCCGGCGTTGACCGAGAGGTCGGGGGCGAACTGGAACTGGTAGCCCAGACCGATGCGGCCGCCGGTGCGGGCCTCGGCCCAGTCGTAGAAGTAGCGGGTGAAGTACGACGCCGAGAGCGACAGGCCGATCCGCGTGTCGAAGAGATACGGCTCCTGGAAGGTGGCCATGTACCGCTGCAGCTGCGTGCCTGGGGCGGCCTCGAGGCGGAACCGCTGGCCGGCTCCGCGGAAGGCGGTGCCGTTCTTGATGTCGTCCCAGCTCCGCGGCAGGCGGAGGATGTCGAAGTTCTGCTCGTCGACCACGATGTTGCCGACGAGGCCGGC
>CAIKWU010000384.1 GCA_903831155.1 uncultured Planctomycetaceae bacterium
AGCCGGTAGGTCGCGCCACTTCCCGTGATTGTCGCACCGGTGAGCGATACCGAGCGGTCCTGGAAGTAGAGCTTGATGCCCGCAAGCGAAACGCCCGTGACCGGCGTGGTGAACACGATGTCGATCGTCCTCAGCGGTACTCTGTAGATCGGCCCCGGAGGCGTCTGCGAGAGGAACGGGCTGGTCGACAGGACGCCGATCTTGGCATCGACGGCGATCACTCCCGGCCCCCCGAACGATCCCGGGGGGATCGGCGCGGGCAGGGTGAGATTCGCGGCGTTGCCGGCGCGGTCAACGATCGTTCCGGTGAGGGCCATCGTCGAGGCATGGTTCAGGTTCGTCACGCTGTCGCCGATCCGCGGACGGTACTCGAAGGTGAGCGTCGTCCCGTCGGAGCTCACGAGATCCGCATACCGGGCGGGCGTGGTGTTGAGAAGCACGCGGACCTGGCCCGAGGTCGTGACGGGCTCGGTCATCTCGACCGTAAACCGAATCACGGAGTTCATGCCGTAGGTGCCCGGTCCCGACAACGGCGACAACCCGTTTGCCTTCACGGCAGGCGCCGTGGTGTCGATCACGACCACTTGGTTATCGGAAATCGAACCACGGAAACCTGGCGTCGGCAAACTGAGAATGGCCACGTTGCCGGCGACGTCCGTGATCAACCCGCTCAAGGCTGCCGAACCGTCGTAGTCCAGCTTCTCGGTGGAATCGCCCGCCATCACCGTGTAGGTAAAGATGGCCGACTTGTCGCCCTCAATGCGATCGAAGGTCGCATACCGGTTGCCGGCCAATGCGAGTTTCAACGTCGGCGTGCCAACGACCAGGATCTTTTCGGCAAACGTCACCTTGAAGGTCAGGACGTCACCGGCGTTATATACACCCGGCGGCGTGACGACGGTGACATCGTCGACGGACGGGGCGACCGTGTCGATCACGATCTTGAAGGGTGACAGCGAGCCCGGACCACCGGGCATCGGGAGCGTCAGGTTGGCCGAGTTGCCGGCCTTGTCGAGCAGCGCGCCAGACACGGAGAGCGCTGCGCCGCTATCGAAGTCGAGCGGATTTGCGTTTTCACCCGACTTCACCACATACCAGAAACGCACGGTACGATCGTTGATCATCGTCTTGCTCGTGGCCGTGCCGCCGCTGTTGAGCTCGAGCGTCATCGGGGGCAGCGTGGTCGCCGTGTAGGGCAGGGACTCGGAGAAAACGACATCGATCCGAACCAGACCGTCGGCCTTCAGAGCCACGTTCGACTTGTTCGCAAGCACGCTCACGATCGTCGGGGCGGCGGTGTCGATGATCACCTGCGAAGTCGCCAGGGATCCGGGGCCACCGGGCACAGGCAATGCGAGGTCGGCTTCATTGCCCACCGCGTCAGTGACGGGCCCCCCCGTGATCGAGCCGTCGAGGTAGTCGAGCGGGCTGGCATTGTCACCGTCTGCCACCACGTAGCGGAAGAGCTGGGTCTTGCCGGAGACGTCAGCGGAGTCCGTGGCGAACCACTCTGCGATGCCGCCGGTGGTGAGCGGGATGCCGAGTACGGGCTCGCTGGCGAGATTCGGCAGCGCCTCCGTAAAGACGACCTTGATGACGATCACGTCACCGGCGTTGTAGGCACCCGCGGCCGCGGCGACCGAGAGCACCTGCGGCGCGATCGTGTCGACGAGAATCGTCAGTTCATCGCCGGCGACATTGGGGTTGCCCTTGGCGTCGGTGAACGCTCCGG
>CAIKWU010000385.1 GCA_903831155.1 uncultured Planctomycetaceae bacterium
CGCTTGGCGGCATACGCCGGCTCCCGGGGCACAGGCGGCCCCTCGCTGACTTCAGGCCGTGCAGCAGGCCGCGGGCTTCTCGTCTCGCTCAGAGGAGCGTGGCGAGCTCGTCGACGAGCTCCGAGAAGCGGGCCAGGGCCGTGTCGACCGGGGCGGGGGTCTCCAGGTCCACGCCCGCGTCGCGGAGGAGATCGAGCGGCCACTTCGACGAGCCGCTCTTGAGGAACCCCAGGTAGCGGTCGAGGCCGCCGGGCTCGCCGTCGGCCACCCTCTTCGCCAGCGTGATCGCGGCGGCCAGCCCCGTGGCGTACTTGTAGACGTAGAACGCGTTGTAGAAGTGCGGGATGCGGAGGCACTCGAGTTCGAGCTGAGAGTCGAGCGAGAACCGCGGGCCGAAGTAGGCGTCGAGCAGCTCGCGATAGAGCCCCCTGATCCGCTCGAGCGTGAGCGGCTCGCCCGCCTCGGCTGACGCATGGCTCTTCCGCTCGAACTCGGCGAACATCGTCTGCCGGACGATCGTGGCACGGATCGAGTCGATCTCACGGGAGATGATCGCCGCCCGTTCCTTCGGCGACGTCGCCCGCTTCAGCAGCAGCCGCGTCAGCAGCTGCTCGTTGAAGGTGCTCGCCACCTCGGCCACGAAGATCGTGTAGCCCGAATACTGGTAGGGCTGGGACTCCGCGGAATGGCGGGTGTGCATCGAATGCCCCGCCTCGTGGGTCAGCGTGAAGACGTGCTCGATCACCTCCTCCTGGAAGTTCATGAGGATGTACGGGTCGGAGTCGTACGTCCCCGAGCTGAACGCCCCGGACCGCTTGCCCGCGTTCGGATAGCGGTCGCACCAGCGGCCGCGCAGCCCCTTCTCCAGACGCGTGCAGTAGTCGCCGCCGAGGGGGGCGAGCGACTCGAGGATCACGGCCACCGCCTCGTCCCACGTGTGCCGCTGCTCGAGCTCCGGCACGAGCGGTACGTAGCAGTCGTAGAAGTGGATGTCGGCGAGCCCCAGCACCCGCTTCCGCAGGTCGTAGTAGCGGTGGACCGCGGGAAGATTCGCCCGCACGGCGGCGATCAGGTTGTCGTAGACGGCCAGCGGCACGTTGTCGGCGTCGAGGGCCGCCTCGACGGCGCTGGGGTACTTCCGCACGCGGGCGGCGTAGATATCTCGCTCGTTCGACCCGGAGAGCGTGGCGGCGAGCGTGTTGGCATGTGCCTCGTACTGGTCGTAGAACTGGTGAAATACCGTCCTGCGGACATCCGGCGAGGTGTCGTGCAGCAGGGTCGTGAACGTGGCATTGGAGAGCTCGATCCGCTCCCCCTTGCCCGTGGTCACGCCGCCAAACTTCAGGTCGGCGTCCGTCAGCTGACGAAACACCTTCCCCGCCGTGCCGGCGAAGGTGCCCTGCATGGCCAGCAGCTTCTCCTCCGGCTCGGAGAGCGTATGGGCCCGGGTGCGGACGATCCGCTCGAGCAGCAGACGGTAGGGGGCGAGCACCGGCCGATCGAGCCAGGCGGCGAGCGTCGCCGGCGGAATGGCCATGATCTCGGGACGAATGAAGCTCGCCGCCTCGCCCGCCCGCGTGGAAACGTGCTGGAATCGACCCACCATCCGCTGCGCGTCGGCCGACGCGAGATCTTCGCTGGCCCGCAGCTGGGCATAGGCGCCGAGCCTGTCGCCCTCCCGGTCGAACGCGAGATCGTGCTCGAGGCACTCGGCGAGCCGCTCGGCCGAAGAGCCGAGCGTGCCGGCGTACGGGGCGAACTGCGGGATCCGCTCGTCCCACACCGTGAGCGACTCCTCCCATTCCGCGTCGGAGCGGAACAGGCTCGCGAGATCCCACGTGTCACCGACCGGCACGTCCTTCCGGGCCGGCAACGACTTCACCGCGGCGTCACTCATCGCGTCAGAGCCTCCAGACGGCGGTGCCCCAGGCGAGGCCGCCGCCAAAGCCGCAGATCACGACCGTGCTGCCCGGACCGACGCGGCCGATCCGCCAGGCCTCCTCGAGGGCCAGCGGAATCGACCCACTCGACGTGTTGCCGTAGCGGTCGAGGTTCATGAACACCTTGTCGGCCGGCAGTCCGAGTGAATCCCGAACTCCCTCCACGATTCGCGCGTTGGCCTGGTGGAGCACGAAGAGATCGACGTGGTCCAGCGGCACACCGGCCCGGTCGGTCACCTGCCGGATGCTCTCCTCGGCGAGGCGGATGGCCCACTTGAAGACCGCGCGGCCGTCCATCTTCATGAACTGCTCGCGGCGGGCGATGCCCTCGAGCGTCGGCGGCTGCCGGGAGCCGCTCATCGGGCAGGCGAGCAGACCGGCGCCCCGGCCGTCGGCCCCGAGGCCGAAGGCCAGCAGCCCGCGTTCGCGGCCCGACGCGTCGGGCTCGCACGGCTCGAGGATGACGGCCCCGGCGCCGTCGCCGAACAGCGGCCAGGTCTTGATGTCCTCGGGATCGACCAGCCGCGAGTTGGCGTCGGCTCCGATCACCAGCGCCAGCCGGCTCGTGCCGGCCGTCACGAACTGGGAGGCGGTCACCAGCGCGTAGGCGAAGCCGGCGCATGCCGCCGTCACGTCCATCGCCGGCGCGTCGAGCCCCAGCCTCTCCTGCACGATGCAGGCGGTCGAGGGAATGCACATGTCGGGCGTGAAGGTGCCGAGCACGAGCAGGTCGACGTCGCCCCGCGGCCGCCCCGCGGCGGCGATCGCCGCCTCGCCCGCGGCCGCGGCGAGGTCGCTCGTCGCCACCCCCTCGTCGACGTGACGTCGCTCGTGGATTCCCGACCGGGCCACGATCCACTCCGGGTCACAGCCGAGCCGGGCGAGATCGGCATTGGTCACGACCCGCGGCGGCACGGCCGCTCCGATTCCCGCCAGCCGAAACCCGACGGCCCGGCCGAAACGGGAAGGCCGCGGCGAGGTGAGAATGTCGGACATCGGTGACCGCGGGAAGGAATGGAAGCCGCGCTATCCTACGGGTCGTGCCCAGCCCTGCAAAGCCACGGGGCGGCGCACGGACGTCAGTCCTTCTTCTCGTCAGCGGCCTTCTTCTGGATCATGCCGTCGCGTCCGAGATGAATCTTGTCGTATTCCTTGTCCGACACCACGTAGTACCAATCCGCGAAACGGTTGTTGAGGTCACGAACCCGCTTCTTGGTCCCCTTCACCTGCTCGTCGTACTGCTCCTGCCGGCGTCGGTTCTCCGACTCGACCCGCCGCCGCTCCTCGAGCGCCGCCTGTGCCTTCGCCTCGGCCTCCTCGGCCTTCTTGAGTTCGTCCGCGGCTCCGTCCGTCCCGCCGTCGGCGCCGGCCGGCGCGGTATCGCCATCCTTCTTGGCCGCTGCATCCTTGCCCTCACCCTCGGCAGGAGCCTCGGGAAGCGGGTCGAGCTTCGGCTTCTCGAGCAGGTCCTCGTTCAGCCGGGCGGACACGAACAGGTACCTTCCGTTCGACGACTCGGCCTCCGCGGCCTTCTCGTTTGCGGTCGAGGCGGGCTCCCCCTCGCCTCCCGCCACGGTCGTGGCGTTGCCGAAGCGAAGCAGATACTCGACGCCGTCCTTCATGCCGACGATCGTCTCGCCGCTGCTGGACACGATGTCGCCCTTCTGGATCGCAAAGAAGCCCCGCTGGGCCAGCGACGTCACCGCCTCGCGGTTGCCGGCGAACGCCTCCTCCGCCTTGAGGTCGGCACTGAGACCCGACGGCTTGCGGACCACGTCGATGATCTTGAGGTCGCCGAGGGCGTTGCGAAGGTCGTTGAGCTTTCCGCTGGCGAGTTCCTCGCCCTCGCCGAGCTTCTCCTCCTTCGGCTGGTTCTTGTCGTCGAATGCCTCCAGCTTCACGAGCGACCAGGCGGCCTCCTTGTCGTCGTAGGCCAGCTCCGCTCGGCACGTGCGATCGAGGGAGATCGTGGGGCGGCCGCTCGCCTCGTCGACCCCGAAGCTGCAGGCCGAGTCGTCGATCGTCAGCCGCCGCACGTCCCACGGCGAGATCTTCAGGAGATCCTTCTCGATCCAATCATCGAACCGGGTCGTGAACTTCGACGTATCGAGCTCCACGCGGTAGACGCGGTCCTGCCCCGCCCGGCGGACGAAGCGGAGCGTCCGGCCCGAGGACGGGCCGCCGGCGGGCCGCTTGTCCTCCTTGCCGACGATCAGGCGGGCGAGCTTGTTTCCCGAGGCATCGCGGATCTCCACGAGCTGCCCGACGCCCGTCATGCCCACCTTCACCTTCTCCGGATCGGGCTCGATCACGCCGTAGGTCTCGTGGTCGCCGGGAGAGTCGCTGACCACGTCGAGCACAGGTCGGTCGATCAGCTCCGTGGCCGCGGCGGCCAGCTGGTCCTTGGCGTCGGCGGGATAGTTCTCGTGGGAGGGCAGCACCCACACACCCTCGGACCGCACCACCTTGAAGGGCTTGAGCGTCGCCGTCGCGTCGTCGAACGACACGATCTCGAGGCTGGCCGCCTTGGAGGCGTCGGCCAGATCGGGAAAGAGCACCTTCGCCTGGTCGGCCTCGCCGACGACCGCCCGCTGCCGAAGGGTCGGCCGCAGGTTGAGCCAACCGCCGAGAAGCAGCAGCCCGGCGCCGGCCGCGAGAAACGCAGCCGTGCGGCGGAATGCCCGCGAGGGCCCGCCCGCCGCCTGACCGGTGGTGTCGTGGTGTGAGTGCATCGCGTGGATCCTCCCTTACCTGAGCCGCGACTTGGCCACGCCCTCGCGCTCGAGCGCGCGGCGCCGAAAGAACACGAAGAATGCCACGATCAGGGGCGGGATCGGCGGCAGGATCACCGCCAGCCATTTCTGCCAATCCTGCTCCCGACGGATCGTCGCCTCCAGCTTCCGCTCAACCGTCTCCACCTCGGCGTCGCGCTTCCGCCGCAGCTGCTCGATCTTGGTGTCGAGCTTCCGCTGCGCGAGCCGCTGGCTGCTGGCGAGCTGCTGGATGGCCTGCATGGCCGCCTGCGGATTGGTGTCGCCCTGCTCCTCCATCTCCTTGATCTTCTTCTCGAAGGCGCCGACCTCCTTCTCCATCGCCTCGTTGGCGTCGCGCTCGGCCTTGTCGAACTCCGAGATGAAGGCCGAACGCTGCTTCTCCGCATCCTCGCGGGCGCTCGCCACGGCGTCCTCGATCCGCTCCAGCGTGCGGTGCTTCGGCTTCCGCTTGCGGATCTCGACGAACCGCTCGTCGCCGGAGAGCCAGTCGAGCACGTTCAGAGCGAAGGTGACGTTGTCGAAGTCGAAGTTGAGGGTGTCGTCGCGGCGGTTTCGCAGGCCGAAGAACACCCCCGAGAGCAGGTCGATGTCGGAGACGACGATCGCCCGCACCGGCTTCGGCTGGGGATCGCCCTCCTTCGCGGGCTGCTGCTTCCGCTCGATCGCGACGGCGAGCGTCATCGTCTCGTCGCCGGGCTTTTCGAAGGCCCGCAGCAGCCGCGTGTCGCCCCCCTGCATCGCCTGCTCCACCCGCGACACCTCGATCGTGCCCGATCGCTTGCCCGTGCGGGCGAGCGGCACGAGCGTCAGCTCCGCCCCGCCGGTCTTCTCGATGCCTCCCGGGAAGGGAAAGAGCACCTCCTGGAGGCCGCGGGTGACGGGCTGGTCGACGCCGAAGCCCGCGCCCTTGTCGCCCCCCTCCGCCCCGAGTGCGGCGTCGATGAACACGAACTCGTCCTCGAGCGCGAGCTTTGGATGAGGGTTGTAGCTCTGCCAGACGACGAATGGCGCCGAGCCCATGGCGCCCATCGCCGGGCGGTCGACACCGGCGGAAAGCTTCACGCCGAGGGTCTCCCAGAGCAGACCGAGGTCTCCCTTGGGCTGCCCCTGCGGCCCACCGAACATGGCCATCGGCCCCATCGGACTCCGCCGCGGCTGGGCCGTGCCCGGCACCCCCTGCATCATCACGGGCAGCGGATCCTCGAAGATCGCGACCGGCTGCCCCGCCTTCACCGCGGCGACGAAGTTGGCCATCTGCTCGGGGCCGAGCGACGACGGCTGGACCGCGAGAAGCACGTCGAACGTCTCGGTGATCGGCGCCGTGGCGTCGACCTGCACGACGTCGTACTGCTTCTCGAGCTCCTCCACGAGCGGTTGTCGTGGCCGCTGCTGGCCGCTCATCATGTCGAAGCCGCCGTAGAGATCGGCGTCGGTCGTGAGGACACCGAGCCGCTTTCGCTGCTGCTGGGCCGCGGTGCAGATGGAGCGGACGAGTTCGTACTCGACCGGCGTGCCCCGGTCGAAGAACGGCACCACCACCTTCTCCAGCCCGCTGGTGAAGGCACAGCCGAGAAAGATCTCCTGGTCGTTGCGGTAGGTGCCGCGAACCCGCGACACCACCCGCTGCGGCTCGATGCCGAACTGCTGCAGGGCCAGGGCCGCCTCCTCGGTCTTGGGCTCGGTCGGAATCACCTCCACGTTCACCCTGCCGCGGCCGAGCCGCTCGACCTGCTTGAGCGTGTTGAGGAGGTTGATCCGCGTCTGCGCGTAGTCCTCGGGCACCGTCGGGCTCACGTAGGCCTTGATGTCGATCGGGCGGCTCGACTCCAGCGTCCGCAGGAGCTTCCGCGTATCCGGGGAGAGGGAGCTGATCTGCTCCTGGGAGAGATCGGCCCGCACGTCCACCGAGCGAAAGATCAGCGCCACGCCGATCGCCGCGGCGAGCAGGCCGGCGGTGCGGGCGAGGTAGTGGAGGCCCATCGGGCTCGAGTCCCGCCGACCCGTCCAGTGCCGCCGGCCGATCAGCACCATCGCAATGTAGAGGCAGACGGCCACGATCCCGAGGAAGTAGGCGACCGACGACAGGCTGATCACGCCACGGCCGAAGTCGGAGAAGTTTTCGGCGAGGCTCCACGCCTTCACCCGCCCCGCGACGCCCGGCCCCATCACCGCGCCGGCCTGCTCCGCCGCCGCCAGCGGGGCGTTGAACAGCAGGCCGAGGATGAAGCCGACCGTGAGGTTGCTCGTCAGGAAGCTCGCCACCATGCCGATCGCCAGCATCGCGAGGCCGACGAACCAGTAGCCGAGGTAGTTGGCCAGGTACAGCCCCGCATCCGGCGTGCCCCAGCTCAGCAGGATGATCAGGTTGCAGATGCAGGAGAAGATCAGGGCGACGGTGAAGATGCCGACCGCGGCGAGGTACTTGCCGAACACCACCTCCCAGTCGCTCGCGGGCAGGGTCAGGAGCAGCTCGTCGGTGCCCTGCCGCCGCTCGTCGGCCCACACGCTCATGGTGATCGCCGGCACGAACACCAGCAGGATCCACGGCAGGTAGCGGTTGAGTTGGTCGAGATTGGCGAGGTTCGAGTTGAAGAACTCGGGCGGCCAGAAGGCGGCGAGCGAGCCCAGCAGCACGAACACGCAGATGAAGACGTAGCCCGTGGGGTTCGAGAAGTAGGCGACGAAATTCCGCTTGAAGACGGCGTCGAGCACGTGCCACTTCATGTCGTCGGTTCCTCGTTCAGGTCGTGTGTCGTGATGGGGGGCATGGGCGATGGCGTGGGGCAAAGCGGCCGGCCCGCCGGGCCGGCTCCACCGTGGTGCGGTGTTCAGGCCGACCGCGTGAGTTCGTGGAACCGCTCGTCGAGCGAGCGGCCATCCCGGCGGAGATCGGCGGGCGTGCCGTCGAACCGCAGGCGGCCCTCGGCGATCAGGATCACGCGGTCGGCGAGCGCCTCGACTTCCTGGAGGATGTGGGTCGAGAGCAGGATCGTCTTGTTCTGGCCGAGCCGGCGGATCGTCTCACGAACCTCGCGGATCTGGTTGGGGTCGAGGCCGCTGGTCGGCTCGTCGAGGATCAGCACGTCGGGCTCGTGCAGCAGCACCTGGGCCATGCCGACGCGCTGCCGGTAGCCCTTGGAGAGCTTGCCGATCGCCTTGCCGATCACGCTGCCGAGCTCGCACTGCTTCACGACCGCCTCGACCCGCGCCTTCTTCCGCTCGCCGGTCAGCCCGCGGGCGTCGGCGAAGAACTCGAGCAGGCTGCGGGGTGTCATGTCGGGGTAGAGCGGGCCGTTCTCGGGGAGGTAGCCGAGCCGCTCGGCCCCCGCCAGCCGGTCGGTCGACATGTCGTGGCCGGCGATCCGCGCCGTGCCCGACGTCGGCGCGAGGTAGCCCGTGAGGATCTTCATCGTGGTGCTCTTCCCGGCGCCGTTCGGGCCCAGGAAGGCGACGATCTCTCCGCGGGGCACGCGGAACGAGACGTTCTCGATGGCGATGAAGTCGCCGTAGTACTTGGTGAGGCCGTCGGCCTCGATCATGGCGTCACGGGAGGAGACTTGGTCGCGGGCGGTCATGGGCGTCCGATGCGGGAAACGTTGCGAAGCCGCCACATTGTTTCCGGGGTGCTCACCGTCGGCAAGTCGGGGCTGCGGCCGGATTTTTCGAATGGCGGTCTCGCTGCGGCTCGGGGCTGCCGGTGCCCCGTCGCCGGACGTTCACCTCGGCCCTCCCGGCCTCGGCTCACTCGGATGCCGCCTGCCCTGCGCCATCCTGGCTTCGTTTGGCGGCATCTGCCGGCTCTCGGGGCATCGGCAGCCCCTCGCTACCTTCGTGGCCCGAGCGGCTACGGCAGCGGTTCCATGCGGGGCTCGGCGTCGCCCCGATGCCAGGCGATGTGAACCCGCCAGGCGTCGCTCGCGTCGGGATGGTCGCCGCGGAAGTGCACCCCGCGGGTCTCCTCGCGGCGGATCGCTCCGCGGATCATCAGCCGTGTCACCTCGAGCATATTCTGGAGCTGCCAGCCCTGCGGGTCGGCGAACTGCCGCGGAAGCACGTAGCGACACCAGCCCTCGACCGTCACGAGCGCCTCGGCGAGCGATTCTCCGCTCCGCTCCACGCCGACGTGCCGCCACATCAGCGCCCGCAGCGAGTTGCGGATGTCGGCGAGGTCGAGCGCTGCATCGCCGCCGTCGTCCGCGACCGCCCGCGACGGCTCGGCGATCGACGGCACGCGAAACTCGTCGTCGCCACGCGAGCCCTCGCCAAGCACGTCGGCCGACACCGTCGCCCCGGCCCGCGCACCGTAGACGAGGCCCTCGAGCAGGCTGTTGCTCGCCAGACGGTTGGCGCCGTGCAGGCCGCTCGACGTCACCTCGCCCGCGGCGAACAGCCCCGGCACGTCGGTCCTGCCGACGTCGTCCACCCGCACCCCGCCGATCATGTAGTGCGCCCCGGGGCGGACCGGGATCCGGTCGCGGGCGAGATCGAGGCCGAACGTGGCGCAGATCGCCGCCATGCCCGGAAACCGCTCGCGAACCGTGACCGGATCGAGGTGCGAGAGGTCGAGGTAGACGTTGGAGTGGTGCGTGCGATGCATCACCACGGTAATCGCCCGCGACACGACGTCGCGCGGCGCCAGTTCGGCCCGCGGATCGAACTCGGGCATGAATCGCCTGCCGTCCTTGTCGACGAGCCACGCCCCGGCGCCCCGGACCGCCTCCGTGATCAGGCTCCGCGAGCCGCCCGCGATGTAGAGCACGGTCGGGTGGAACTGCATGAACTCCATGTCGCGAAGCGTGGCGCCCGCCCGCCACGCCAGCGCCATGCCATCGCCGCTGGCGCCGGGCGGGTTCGTCGATTCGCGGTAGATCTGCCCCGCACCGCCGGTCGCGAGGATCGTCCGGCGGGCCCAGACGAGCGTCTTGCCGTGCCGGGGATTCCAGACGAGCGCACCCCGGCACGCCCCCTCGTGCGTCACGAGGTCGATCGTGAAGGTCTCGGGCCACACGGAGAGGTTGTCGAGCCGCCTCGTCTGCTCGATCACCGCCCGCATCACCTCGCGACCGGTCGCGTCGCCGAGGGCGTGCACGATCCGGTGGTGGCTGTGGCCACCTTCGCGGCCGAGGGCGAGCGACCCGTCGCGCTCGTCGAACCTCGTGCCCCAGGCGATCAGCTCGGCGATCCGCCCCGGCGCCTCGCGGATCACGGCATCGACGACCGCCTCGTGGCAGAGGCCGCCGCCGGCCGTGAGCGTGTCGGCCACGTGGTTGTCGAACCGGTCCTCGGGATCGACGACCCCGGCGATGCCCCCCTGGGCCCACTGGCTCGACGAACTCTGGAGATCGTCCTTCGTGACCACCGTCACCGAGAGCCGCCGATCGACGGCAAGCGCCGCCCGGAGCCCGGCGAGGCCGCCGCCGAGGATCAGCACGTCGGTGAAGCAGTGCGGCACCCGCTTGGGGCCGAAGGGCACGAGATACCTCGGTCCTTCGAAGGGCTGGCTCATTCGGAGGCGGCACCCTGCATGAACGCCTTGAACTGCTCGCGGTAGTCGCTCGGCGGCCGGCTGCGGCGGCCTTCGGCCTGCCCGCCCTTTACGTCGGTGGGCACGTCGCGCTTCGAGCGGACACCTCCCGGACGCATCCCAAGGCTCTTCACCGCCTGATCGAACTCGCCCCGCGCCTTCGGATCGCCCTCGGCCGCAGCCTGCCGCATCCGCTCCCAGCGGGCCAGGAAGTCCCTGGCCTGATCCATCGTCCAGCCGAGTTCGCGAAGCACGCCGGCATCGCCCGACTCGACCGCCTGCTCGAGATGCTCGATCGCGAGGTCGGCGGCATTCCGCGCATGCGACAGGTCCTGGTCGCTCCACTCCAGAGGACGATCGCGGCGTTCGCCATCGGCCCCGCCCGGATCACGCCTGTCGCCCCCACCGACGCGACCACCGGCGCCCATGCTGCCGTCCTGCTCTCCGTCGGCCGATTCGCCCGCGCGTTCTCCGGCGGCAGGGTCCTGCTCGCCCGCCTTTCCGTCGTCACGGCCACCCTTGCCTTGCTGGCCATCGGCCGGCTTCGCCGCCGACCCGCCGGCTTCACGGCCGTCAGCCTGCTGGCCCCCCGCCCCGGAATCCCGTTCCTTCTGGTCGCCGCCTCGGCCTTCCTCGCCCTGCTCCCGCTGGGCATCGCCGGTGCCACCCTTCTCCGTGCCGCCGGAAGACGTGCCGCCACTATCTCCCGCCTCTGCTCCCTGAGACCCGCCGCCCTCCTGGGATTCAGCACCTTCGCCCTTCGGAGCACCTTTCCCCTGCTCACCCTTCGACGACTCGCCGGCGGACTGCCCCGCGGCCGCAGCACCATCGCCCTGCCCCGAACTGGCACCACCACCCGACGACTTGCCACTCTGGCCTCCGCTGCACGACGAGCATCCCTCCTTGCCGCAAGGCTTGCCGTCGGCGCCCGCGCATGCCGGCGGCTGGCCGGCCTGTTCGCCCTGCGCCTCGCCCTTCCCGTCCTGCTTCCCGTCCTGCTTTCCGTCCTGCTTTCCGTCCTGCTTTCCGTCCTGCTTTCCGTCCTGCTTTCCGTCCTGCTTCCCGTCCTGCTTC
>CAIKWU010000386.1 GCA_903831155.1 uncultured Planctomycetaceae bacterium
CAGCTCGCCTACGGCCTGCACGTCTACCACGATGCCAAGAAGTCGTTTCCGCCCCATTTCTCGCCCGGCGGCCAGACGGGCCAGACCGGCGTGAGCTGGCACTGCCACGTGCTGCCCTTCATCGAGCAGACCGCCTTGGCCGCGCGGATCGACCTGAGGGGCGCGAGTTACCAGAACTCGCCGAATCAGGCCCTCGGCGCCAACCGGATCGCGTCGTTTTTCTGCCCCAGCTTCGCGGAGGACCGCTCGGGCAGCACCCTCGACGCCGCGGCCGGCCAGAATGCTTTCACCACGCACTACTACGGCAACGCCGGCCCGGTCGGCACGAACCCGCAGACCCGGAGGCCCTACCTCACGCTCCCGTCGTCGCAGGGAGCGCTGGCCTGCGAGGGCGTGCTGCCGCTGTCGCCGACGGCGGTGACCTCGAATCCCGGTGCTGCGACCGCCGTGCGGATCAAGGACATCACCGACGGCACCAGCAAGACGCTCTTGCACTTCGAGATCGCCTGGAAGGGGCTGGAGGAGTCGCCGGCCACGTACCGGTCGTGGATCCGCGGCATCTGCTGGAACAACGACTCCAACTCGTCCAAGAACGTCAGGAACGCCATGAACACGGTCCGCTACAACGGCGGCAGCAACTTCAACGACGTGAGCATGGGCAGCAATCACTCCGGCGGATGCGGGATCGCGATGGCCGATTCGAGCGTGCGGTTCCTGTCGGCCGACGTCGACATGAACACCGTGCTGCTGCCGATGGCCAGCCGCGGCGGCGGCGAGGTCACGGGAGCCGAATGACATGACGCAGCGACCGAGCGGGCGGCCTGCGGTGGTCGCCGTCGTGCTGGCGATGCTCGCCGGGTGCGGCGGGCCGGCGGGCCCGGCCCGCTACCGCGTGAGCGGCACCGTGACCTGTGGCGGCGTGGCGGTTCCGCACGGCGAGATCCTGTTCAGCCCCGACGGCAGCCGTGGCAACACCGGGCCGCAGGGGATTGCGATCATCGTGGGCGGCCGCTTCGACACGCGGGGCACGCGGGCCCCAGGGGCCGCCGGTGGCCCGACGGTGGTGCGGGTCACGGCCCTCGAGACACCCGGCGGCGGACTGATCGCGGAGCACGAGTTCACGATCGATCTGCCGAAGGCCGACAGCGAGCAGACGATCGAGATTCCGGCGGCTGGCAAGAAGACAGGCCGTCCGGAGATCTGACCGCCGCCGCATCCCACGCAAGCTCGCCTCGCACGCGAGACGCGACGGCGGGTGTGGTCAGGTGCGATGATCGCCGCGCTGTCGATCGGCTTCTTGCGACAGGGACGACGGCGATAGCCGATCCCGGCATGGCGTGTCCCCCGGGGGAAGGCGCGCGGGTTTCACGCCGACGCCGTCGCCGACTAGTCTTAGTGGTTTTCAGCCCCCGCCGACACGGCCGGGATTCTGACGCCCTCCTCCGGTGCCCCGTGCGCACGATCGAAATCTACGACACCACGCTCCGCGACGGCTCCCAGGGCGAAGGCGTGAACTTCTCCCTCGAGGACAAGCTCGCCATCACCCGGCGGCTCGACGAGGCGGGCGTGGATTACGTCGAGGGTGGCTACCCGCTCTCGAACCCCAAGGACGCCCAGTACTTCGAGCGGGTGCGGGGCCTCTCCCTGAAGCGGTCGAAGGTGTGCGCGTTCGGGATGACGCGGCGTCGCGGGATGGCCGCCGCCGAGGATCCGGGCATGCGAGCGCTGCTCGACGCCGGCACGCCCGTGGTCACGATCGTCGGCAAGACCTCGGCCTTCCACGTGTCGGAGGTGCTCGGCGTGAGCCGCGAGGAGAACCTCGCCATGATCGCCGACACGGTCTCCCACCTGAAGGCTGCCGGCCGCGAGGTGTTCTACGACGCGGAGCACTTCTTCGACGGCTGGAAGCTCGACGCCGCCTATGCCGCGGAGACGATCGTGGCCGCAGCGCGGGCCGGGGCGACGCGGATCGTGCTCTGCGACACCAACGGCGGCACGCTCCCCGACGAGATCGCCCGCTTCGTGCGGGAGGCCACGGCGGCGCTCGCCGCCGCCAACGCGGCCACGCCCGTGGCCATCCACTGCCACAACGACTGCGACCTCGCCGTCGCCAACTCGCTGACGGCCGTGCAGGCCGGCGCCGTGCAGGTGCAGGGCACGATCAACGGCCTCGGCGAGCGGTGCGGCAACGCCGACCTGATCTCGGTCGTCGCGAACCTGGCCCTCAAGCTCCCCGGGCACGACGTGCTCGGCGGCACGGGCACGGCCCACCTCACCGAACTCTCTCGGTTCGTCTACGAGACGGCCAACATGACCTACCGGCCGGGGCAGCCGTTCGTGGGCGCGAGTGCCTTCGCCCACAAGGGCGGCATGCACGTGCACGCGATCGCGAAGGCGACCGAGTCGTACGAGCACATCGCCCCCGAGGCGGTGGGCAACTCGCGGCGGATCCTGGTGAGCGAGCTGTCGGGCCGGTCGAACATCGCGGCGCTGGTCACCCGGCGAGACGTGAAAGACGACCGGAAGGTGCTCGACGCCGTGCTCGCCGAGGTCTGCAGGCTCGAGAACGAGGGCTGGCAGTTCGAGGCGGCAGGGGCGTCGTTCGACCTGCTCGTGGACCGCTGCGCCGGCACCTTCACGCCGGCCTTCGAGAAGCTCTCCTACAACGTGGCGGTCGAGAGCCGGGCCGGCGACGCCGGCGAGGTTCGCACCGAGGCGACGGTCAAACTCCGCGTGGCCGGCGAGGTGCGGCACGAGGTGGCGGAGGGCGACGGCCCGGTCAACGCCCTCGACGCCGCCCTCCGCAAGGCGCTGGCCGGAGTCTTCCCCGTGCTCGATCGGATGCACCTCCTCGACTACAAGGTCCGCGTGATCAACGCGCAGGAGGGAACGGCCGCGAAGGTGCGGGTGTCGATCGAGAGCACCGACGGCGACACCGTGTGGGGCACCGTCGGGGTGAGCGAGAACGTGATCGAGGCGAGCTGGCTGGCCCTCGCCGACTCCTTTCACTCCTTCCTGTCGCGGAGGTGACGATGAGGCGGACCCTTCTGGCGATGGTGCTGCTCGCGTGCGGTGCCGGCGGGGCGGGGGCCGACGCGGCGCCGAACACGCTCTCCGAGGCCGAGCGGCGGGGCGGCTGGCGGCTCCTCTTCGACGGTCGCACGACCGATGGGTTCCGCAACTACCGCAGCGATGCCATCTCGCCCGGCTGGGCCGTCGAGGGGGGCGCGCTCGTCCGCCGGGGCAAGGGGGCCGGCGACCTCGTGACCGCGGAAGAGTTCGGGAGCTTCGAGCTCCAGGTCGATTATCGGATCTCGCCCGGCGGCAACAGCGGCGTGATGTTCCATGTGACCGAGGATGGCGAGATGCCGTGGCACTCGGGGCCCGAGGTGCAGATCATCGACAACGCGAAGGGGAAGGATGCGCAGCATGCCGGCTGGCTCTACCAGCTCTACAAGCCGCTGAATGCGAAGTGGGCGCGGCAGATGGAGCAGGAAAAGGGCCTGGCGTCGCCGGAGGTCGTCGATGCCACCCGTCCGGCCGGCGAGTGGAACCAGCTTGCGATCCGCGTCACGCCCGCGGGGTGCGAGGTGTTCATGAACGGCGTTCCCTACGAGCGGTTCACGATCGGATCGAAGGACTGGAACGAGCGGGTGGCGAGGAGCAAGTTCGCCGCCTTCCCCGGATTCGCGAAGTCCGGCCGGGGGCGGATCTGCCTGCAGGACCACGGCGACGAGGTGGCCTTCCGGTCGATCAAGATTCGGCCGCTGCCCCCCGACGGGCCCGGCGTGTGGCTCGAAGACGGGGCGATCGACGTGGCCGTGGCGCCCGCCTTTCCGGCCGTGCGCTGGGAAGGCTGGTCGCCGCAGGGCGACGACGGCAAGCCTTCGACGCCCCTGCGGCCCCTGCTCGTCACGCATGCCGGCGACGGCAGCGGGCGGCTCTTCGTGCCCGACCAGAGCGGCATGATCCACGTGCTCCGGCCGGGCACGGACGAAGCGAAGCTCTTTCTCGACCTCCGGGCCGGCACCGCGCCGTGGACGAAGTGGAACGAGGAGGGCCTGCTAGGGCTCGCCTTTCATCCGCGGTTCGCGGAGAACGGCGAGTTCTTCGTCTGCCAGAGCGTGAAGGGCGAGAAGCGGATGGAGCACGTGACCAGGTTTCGCGTGTCGAAGGACGATCCCGATCGGGCCGACCCGGCCAGCGGCGAGGTGGTGCTGGCGGTCGAGCAGCCCTTCTGGAACCACAACGGCGGCTCGATCGCGTTCGGGCCCGACGGGTTTCTCTACGTGGGCCTCGGCGACGGCGGCAGCCGCAACGATCCCTTCGGCCACGGCCAGCGGCTCGACGTGCTGTTCGGGAAGATCCTCCGCATCGACGTCGATCGTCGCGACGGCGACAAGGCCTATGCGATCCCGTCCGACAACCCGTTCGTGGGCCGCGAGGGGGTGCGGGGCGAGATCTATGCCTCCGGCTTCCGCAATCCGTGGCAGCTCGCCTTCGACCCGCCGACCGGCCGGCTCTGGGCCGCCGACGTCGGCCAGGACCTGCTCGAGGAGATCGATCTCGTCGCGAAGGGGGGCAACTACGGCTGGAGCGTCGCCGAGGGCACGCACCCCTTCGGCGGCGGCATGGCAACGGGGCCGCTCGTCGAGCCGGTCTGGGAGTACGACCACGCCGTCGGCAAGTCGGTGACCGGTGGCAGCGTCTACCGGGGGAAAGCGATCCCGGAGCTTGTCGGCCGCTACGTCTACGGCGACTTCGTGTCGGGACGGATGTGGGCGCTCACGGTGGACGACGACGGGCGGGCGACGGCGAATCACACGCTTGCCTGGAGCGGGCTGCCGATCTTTGGCTTCGGTGCGGACGCCGAAGGCGAGATCTATGTGTGCACGTCGTCGCCGACCGGCCAGGGGATCTTCAAGCTCGTGCCCGGCCAGGGCCAGCCGACGACGGCCGCGCCCTAGCGGACAGGACGCCCACCGGCCACGCCGCCTGAAAGGCCAGAAAGTCACGTGACGCAACCACGCGGGTGGGCGTGTTTGACGCTGTCGGCGCCGGCACCCGGAAATTCAACCATGCGAAACGATGGGTCGGAGGGAGCGGCGACGGGGGTAGTCACGGTGAGCCGACGGTGTCGGTGGCCGTGGGTGGGCGGTGTGGTGGCGATGGTGATTGTCGGCGTCGGGTGGCCGGTCGAGGCCTCGCCCGCGGTCGACGGTCACGGGCCTCTCCATGCCGCTGAGTTGCAGGCCGTGTTCCGTCGGCATCGGCCCTTCGACCCCGCGATTCACTGGCTGCCCGACGACGCGGGCGCGTGGTTCGAGTGGGAGGGCCCCACGGGTCGGCGGTGGGGCGTCGTGGAGGCGGCCACGGGAGACCGCCGCGAGGCCGACTCGCGGGAGGCCCTGCGGCTTCCGCCCCCGGCCGTCGAGGACCTGGAACCGCGGCACCGGTGGGGCGGAAGCGCGGAGGGTGGCCGGGAGACGGAGATCGTGCTGGTCAATGCGTTCGACCGACCGATCCGGCTCTTCTGGTCCGACTTCGCCGGCCGGCCTCAGGCCTACGGCGTGCTCGCCCCCGGTGAAGCACGGCGGCAGCACACGTTCGCGGGCCACGTGTGGCTCGCCGACTTCACGGCCGACGATCTCGCCGGCGTGTTCGTCGCCAGCCATCCGGCCGGCCGGGCGGTCTTCGACGAGCGGGCCCGCGAACTCGCGCTGGGGAGGGGGCCGCAGACGCGGCAGCCGCCGAGGCCCGTGCGGGTTTTCGTCCGCGACCACGACCTCTTCGTCCGCGACGCCGCGGGAGAGCACAGGCTCACGACCGACGGCTCGGCCGAGGACTCCTACGCAGGCGACTGGGAAATCTCCCCCGATCAACGGTGGGCGTTCGGCTTTCAGACGGCTCCGGCGCAGAACCGGGAGCTGGTGCTCGTGGAATCATCCCCGGCGAAGCAGCTGCAGCCGCGGGTCCAACGCCATCCGTATCTCAAGCCGGGGGATCGGATCGCGGTGCCGAAGCCGCGACTGTTCGATCTCGCGGCACGCACATGCGTGCCCATTGCCGCGGCCTTCGTTGATCCATGGAGCATCGATCACGTCCGCTGGTCCGATGACTCCCGCGAGGTCTTCTGCCTCTACAATCGCCGGGGCCACCAGCTCCTGCGGCTGTGCGGCATCGATGCGGCGACCGGGGCGGTGCGAACCGTGGTCGAGGAGTCGAGCGGCACGTTCGTCGACTACTCCCAGAAGACCTTCCTGCACTGGCTGCCGGGGGGCCGCGAGCTGCTCTGGACGAGCGAACGGGACGGCTTCAACCACCTCTTTCTCGTCGACGTGGCGACGGGCTCCGTGCGGCAGTTGACCCGCGGGGCATGGAACGTCCGGAAGGTCGAGCGGGTCGACGCCGATGCCCGGGCCGTCTTCTTCACGGCCATGGGCATTCACGCCGATCAGGATCCCTACCATCGCCACCTGGCACGGGTCAGCCTCGACGACGGCGCGGTCGTGGCGTTGACCGCCGGGGATGGCACGCACGAGTGGGAGTTTTCTCCCGCCGGATCGCTGTTCGTCGACCGTTGGAGCCGCGTCGATCAGCCGTGGGTGACGGAGCTGCGGCGGGTCGCCGACGGTTCGCTGGTGGCCGAACTCGGCCGGGACGACGCCGCCGCGGTCACGGCCGGCGGATTTCAACCGCCGCAGCGGTTCGTGGCCAAGGGCCGTGACGGCAGGACCGACATTCATGGCCTCATCATCCGGCCGCTGCACTGCGACGTCGGGAAGACGTATCCGGTGATCGAGGACATCTACGCTGGCCCCCAGGATCATCACGTGCCGAAGGCCTGGGGCTTCTCACGCCGTCAGCGGCTCGTCGCGGAGTGTGGTTTCATCGTGGTCCAGATCGACGGCATGGGCACGAACTGGCGCGGCAAGGCATTCCACGACGTCTGTTTCCAGAATCTCGCTGACAGTGGCCTGCCGGATCGCATCGCGTGGCTGAAGGCTGCGGCGGCGGCCCATCCCGAGATGGACCTCGATCGGGTCGGGATTTTCGGCGGCAGTGCGGGCGGCCAGAGCGCGGTGGCCGCGCTGCTCCACCATGGCGACGTCTACGATGCCGCGGTCGCCGATTGCGGGTGCCACGACAATCGTCTGGACAAAATCTGGTGGAACGAGGCCTGGATGGGCTGGCCCGTCGGCCCGCACTACGAGCGGAGTGCGAATCGGTCCCACGTCTCGAAGCTCAGGGGCAGCCTGCTCCTCACCGTTGGCGAACTCGACACCAATGTTGATCCGGCGTCGACGTTTCAGCTGATCAAAGCCCTGATGGAGGCCGGCAAGGACTTCGAGAGCCTCGTCGTGCCGGGCGGTGGTCACGGCGTGGGCGAGACTCCATACCTCGTCCGGCGGCGACAGGAGTTTTTCATCCGGGCACTGGGCGGGCCTGCGGCGGAGGCGGCTGGAGACGAGCTGCCCGGTGGGAACTGATTGGCCGGGATGGGGCGGGGAGCGGAATCGCCCCGGGCTGCTCACGGCGAAACACGGCCGCTGACCCTCCTGTGAATCCCCGTGCAGCAAGCGCTGGCTGAAGGCGGGCGATCGCGATGCCAACGACGACGCGATCGGCCTTCACGCTCGGCAGGCCGCCGAGAAACGCATGATGAAGGCCTTGCCGGCGGCCCGTGCCGGAGCTTGTCCGCCGCAGCCCGCGATCGCTCGGGAAACAGGATTTACGGGGCCCGTCAGGGCGAACTAGACTCGCAGAGTCATGCGACTCTTTTTGTCAGTGCTCGTGGCCGCCGAGGCGATTTTCCGCGGAGTTGCGGTCCCGCACGCGCACGAGATGCATCCCGACGCCCCGATGCATTCCAGTCGGCCGCATGTCCATCTCTCCGGTCATGGTCACGACCACCGCCATGACCGTTGGCATCACCACGCTCGCCATGGCGTTCGCCGAGGCCATGACCACGGCCATCCTGTGCAGATGAGCGATCATCTCGCGGCCGGAACCCCGGTTCATGGGCGAACTCCCGGTCATGATCACGATGCCCTGTATCTCGATGGCGACGAACTGATCTCCGTGGCCGGAGAACGAGTCCGGCCGACGCGCAAGGCCGCCGACTGGCTCACGTCGCCGGCCAGTGTTGCCAGGAAGGTGGCGCCTGTCGTCGGGCCACAGCCGCGCCGAGTGCGACCGCCCGGCGATGCCGCTCCTGCGGTTCATACGCTCTTGCCGCACGTGCTTCGCATCTGATTGCGAGGCCTTCTCTCGCTGCGCCGGCATGGAGGCGGACTGCTTCCTGGCCGCGGTGGCAGTCCGCCGGCTCCTGCTCGTCCGTGATCCCTCCGGTCGTCTCGTGATTCGCCCGCCCTCCCATCAGTCGAGTGTTTCATGTTCAACGCGTTCGTTCGATTCCTCCGCGGGTTGCTCATGCTCGCCATGCTCGGCGGCTTGATCGCGGCTGCGTGGTATCGCGATCGGTGGCTGCCGTTGCTGCAACGACCAGCCGACGACAGGTCTGTCGTTGCCGCGGATGAGGAGGAGCCGATCCCGCAGGCGAAGGTGCTCGAACTGAGTCCACAGGCCCGGCAGAACCTCAAGCTGGTCTCACGCCCCGCGAGACTCTCCAACTACTGGCGGTCGGTCATCGTGCCGGGCGAGATCACGGACCGGCCCGGGTTGTCCGACCGGGGGGTGACCTCGCCGGCCGTGGGCGTCGTGACGCAGATCCATGCCTTCCCGGGCGACACGGTGCGGCCGGGGGACAGGCTCTTCACCCTGCGGCTGGTGAGCGAGTACATCCACAACACGCAGTCGGAGCTCTTCAAGGTCACCCGCGACATCGAACTCGAGAACGAGAAGCGGCAGCGGCTTTCCCAGATCGGCGAGGGGGTGATTCCGCAGGTGCGGATCATCGAGGTTGAACAGCAACTTCGGCGGCTGCAGGCGGCGAGCGAAAGCTACCGGCAGGATCTGCTCACCCGCGGCCTGAGCCTCGACCAGATCGCACAGGTGGCCGGCGGCACATTCGTCGCCACGGTGGACGTCGTCGCGCCGCCGCCCCTCGCCCAGCCGCCGTCGGCAACGGCGGCCGCACCACCAGCGGCGTCGACCGCTCCCGCGCCCGACATCGTGTACGAGGTCCAGGAGCTGAAGGTGGACCTCGGCACGCAGGTGCAGGCGGGCCAGTTGCTCGGTGTGCTCTCCAACCACAGCCTGCTCTACATCGCGGGGCACGCGTTCAAGCGGGAGGCCGCGTCGCTGGAGCGGGCCGCCCAGGAGCACTGGCCGATCCGGGTCGAGTTCGCCGAGGATGAGGCCGCGTCGTGGCCGGATCTCGATCAGAGGTTCGAGATCCGCCACCTCTCCAACACCGTCGATCCAACGAGCCGGACGTTCGATTTCTTCGTGCCGCTTGCCAACCAGTCCCGCGCCTATGCGAAGGACGGGAAGACGTTCGTCGTCTGGCGGTTTCGGCCCGGCCAGCGGGTGCGGCTGCACGTGCCGGTGGAAGAGCTCGAGGAGGCGATCGTGCTGCCCACCGCGGCGGTCGTGCGGGACGGCCCGGAGGCCTACGTCTTCCGGCAGAACGGCGACCTGTTCGACCGCCGGCCCGTCCGTGTGCTGCACGAGGATCGGCTGAACGTCGTCATCGCAAATGACGGCAGCGTGGCGCCCGGATGGTATCTCGCGCAGGGGTCGGCGGCGTCGCTCAATCGGGTGCTCAAGGCCCAGTCCGCCAGTGGCACGCCGGTGGGTGTCCACGTCCACGCCGACGGTACGGTTCACGGCGCGCACTAGGACCACACCATGCTCAATGCCGTCATTCGCTTCGCCCTGCGATACCGCCTGCTCGTGGTGGTGGCGAGCCTCGTGCTGCTGTTCTACGGCAGCTACCTGGCGACGCTCATGCCCATCGACGTGTTTCCCGATCTCGATCGCCCCCGGGTCGTGATCATCACCGAATGCGCGGGGCTGGCGGCCGAGGAGGTGGAGACGCTCGTCACGCAGCCGATCGAAATCGCCCTGCTCGGGGCAAATGGCGTGGAGGCGGTGCGGAGCCAATCCACCGCGGGCCTGAATGTGATCTACGTCGAGTTCCACTGGGATGTCGAGGTCCGCGCCGCACGGCAGACCGTGCAGGAGCGGCTGACGACGGTCGCCGGCATCCTTCCCGAGGGCATCCGGCCGCAGATGACGCCCACGGCCTCGATCATGGGTCAGATCGTGATCGCCGGCATCTACCGGCAGCAGGGCCCGGAGGGCGGCGACCTTGCCGTGATCCAGGGCACTCCCTACCTCGCCGAGCTGGCCGGCGACGGCGGAGAGACCGCGGTGCGGGCGTGGAAGGTCATCGACCGCCATCGCCCCGCCACGTGGGAGCGGGTTCCGGTGGAGAGCCTGCGGTGGCTCGGGCCGGCTGCGGCCTCCGCTGACAGCGGCGTGGCGGAGCCCCCGCGTGCGGCCACGCTCACGATTGCCGGCCGCGACCACGAAGTGGTGTTCCCCACGAAGCTCCAGCAGTCGATGAACCTGCGCACCGCCGCCGACTGGGTCGTGCGACCCCGTCTCCTGAAAATCCCCGGCGTGGCCGAGGTGTTCATCCAGGGGGGCGACCGCAAGCAGTACCAGATCCTCGCCGACCCCGCGGCCATGCTCGAATACGGCGTGTCGCTGCAGATGGTCGAGCAGGCCCTGCGCGACAGCAACATCAACTCGAGCGGCGGGTTCGCCGTCCAGGGCGAGCAGGAGCGACCGATCCGGGTGCTGGGGCGGCTCGGTCCCGATTCGGTGAGGGTGCTCGAGGATCTCCGCAAGGTGCCGGTGGCGGTCCACCCCAAGCGCACCGTCCTGCTGGGGCAGGTGGCCGACGTCGTGGAGGGCCCGCAGTTCAAGCGCGGCGACGGTGCCGTCAACGGCGTGCCCGGCGTCGTGTTCACCATCGCCAAGCAGCCGCATGTCGACACGCGTGCCCTCACCGACCGGATCACCGAGGCGTTTCGGGAGGTGGAGGCCGCCCTGCCGGCCGACGTGGTCGTGAACTCGGAGCTCTTCCGGCTCAAGAACTTCATCGACCGGGGCATCTTCAACGTCGGCGAGGCCCTCGTGATCGGGGCGGTGCTCGTGCTGATCGTGCTGTTTCTCTTCCTGATGAACCTCCGCACCACGTTCATCACGCTCACGGCCATCCCGCTGTCGCTGGTCATCACCACGCTCGTCTTCCGGATCGCCGGGATGCTGACCGGCACGCAGCTCTCGATCAAC
>CAIKWU010000387.1 GCA_903831155.1 uncultured Planctomycetaceae bacterium
ACGCTCGATCTCGTCGGCCTGCCTCCCTCGGTGGAGGATTACGAGGCCTTCCTCGCGGACGGGGGTGGATCGGGCGAGGTCGCGGTGGCGGCGCTCGCCCGCGAGCACGTGGTCGACCGGCTGCTCGCGTCGCCTCGATTCGGCGAGCGGTGGGCGTCGGTCTGGCTCGATCTCGCCCGCTACGCCGACACCTTCGGCTTCGAGAAGGATCCGAACCGGACGATCTGGCCGTGGCGGGACTGGGTGATCCGGGCCTTCAACGCCGACATGCCCTTCGACCAGTTCACGGTCCGGCAGATCGGTGGCGACCTGCTCCCCGACGCCACCACCGACGACCTTCTCGCCACCGCGTTTCATCGCAACACGCAGACGAACACGGAGGGCGGCACCGACGACGAGGAATACCGCATGGCGGCGGTCATCGACCGGGTGAACACGACGTGGACAACCTGGCAGGCCACCACGTTCGGCTGCGTGCAGTGCCATGCACATCCCTACGACCCCTACGCCCACGAGGACTACTACCGGTTTCTGGCCTACTTCGACGGCACGCTCGACTGCGATCAGGGGGACGACTTCCCGACGATCCCCGTGCCGGATGATCCGCAGCGATGCGAGACGATCGCCGCGGCATTCCGCACGCTCGCCGCGCTCCGCACGCAGGTCCACGAGCGAGGCCTCGAGGCCGCCGCCGCGGTGTCGGACTGGAGGCCGCTGGCCGTTCGGGCGGCAAGCACGACGGGCGGCACGCTGACGGTGGCCGGCCCCGGGCGGCTGGAGGCGGGGGGCACGCTTCCGGTCGGCGTCCGCTACGACCTCGAGATCGATCTGCCAGCCGGCACGACCGCCATCCGGTTGGCGATCGACCTCGATTCCGGGGGAGAGGAGGCCGCGCCCCCCGAGCGGGGTGCGGTGGTGTCGTTCGTGGAACTCACGCTGCCGCAGCGCGATGAACCCGCTGAGGCCGCCGCAGGTGACGATCGAGACGCGGCCGCCGCGGGCAAGGACAGGAGCGATCGTGACCGCACGCGTCTGGAGATCGCCGACGTGGTGGCCGACATCATTGAGGGGCCGTACGACCCGCAGGCATCGCTCGACAGAAATCCGCAGGGCTTCGGGGGCTACCCCACGCTCGACCGCCCCCGCTGGTGCGTGTTCGTGCTCGACGACCCGGCGGCGGTGCCGACGGACGGCCGCGTGCGGCTCTCGATCACCCAGTCGGCATCGTCGAACGTGGGTACGCAGGCCTGCACGCTGCGACGGTTCCGACTCGAGACCACGGCCGACGCCCGCTGGATGGATCTGGCCCGAGGCGACGACTCGCGCCGCCTGAGAGCCGATCTTCGCGACGCCGCGGCCGCGTTCGCGACGGCGGGCGGCCCGAAGGTGCCGGTTCTCCTCGGCCAGCGGGTCGAGGCCCGGCGGGTGACGCACGTGTTCGCGAGGGGCAATCGGCTGGAGCCGGCGGCGGCGGTGTCGCCCGCGCTACCGCCGGCGGTGCATCCGCCAGCCGACATGCCTGCCGATCGCCTCGGCATGGCCCGGTGGCTCGTCGGGGAGTCGAACCCGCTCACCGCCCGCGTGCTGGCGAACCGGCTCTGGGCGGAGATGTTCGGGCCGGGCATCGTGGAGACCCTCGAGGACTTCGGGTCGTCCGGCGCGAGGCCGTCGCATCCCGACCTCCTCGATCATCTCGCGGTGCGGCTCGTTCGGAACCATCGCTGGTCGATCAAGCGGTTTCTCCGGGAGGTGGCCCTCTCGGCGACGTATGGGCAGACCGCCGCCGCCACACCCGAGGTCGTGGCCCGGGATCCGCAAAACCGACTCCTGGCCCGTGGCCCGCGGAGCCGGCTCACCGCCGAGATGGTCCGCGACCAGGCCCTCGCCTGGTCGGGATCGATGTCGGAAAAGATGTACGGGCCGCCGGTCTTTCCGCCACAGCCCGAGGGAATATGGAGGTCGGTGTACAGCGGTGCCACGTGGAAGGCGTCGGAGGGAGAGGACCGCCACCGCCGGTCGATCTACACGTTCGTGAAGCGAACGGCCGGCTACCCCGCGATGCTCACCTTCGACGCCCCGAGCCGCGATCTCTGCACCGCGCGAAGGCTCCCGACCAACACGCCGCTGCAGCCGCTGGCCACGCTCAACGACCCGATGATGATCGAACTCGCGGAGGGGCTCGCGGAGCGGATGGCCGCGGCCGGGGCCTCGCCGCGGGAGCAGATCGTGTTCGGGTGCAGGCTCGTCACGCTGGCGCCCCCGCCCGAGACGATGGTCGACGCACTCCAGGCCCTTCACGATGCGGCGGACGCCAGCCCGCTCACCGTGGTCGCCACGGCCCTTCTCAACCTCGACCGGGCGTTCACCCGGTGAACGGGAGACTCGCGATGGCTCCGATCAATCTCGCCGATCACCTCGCTCAGGAGCGGGCCCGGGCCAACACGCGGCGGCATTTTCTGGCCGGAGCCTCGGGCCTGCTGGGAGGGCTGTGGCTCGCCGGGCAGGAGGCGAGCGCCGCCGGCGGGGGGATCGCGGTCGATCCGGCGCGTCCGCTCCTGCCGCGCGAGCCCCACTTTGCTCCCAGGGCGACGCGGGTGATCCACCTGCACATGGCGGGAGCGCCGAGCCAGCTCGAGCTCTTCGACCACAAGCCCGATCTGGCACGCTTGCACGGCCAGCCGACCCCGGAGTCACTCCTCGCCGGCAGGCGGTTCGCATTCATCCAGGGGGTTCCACGGCTGCTGGGGCCTGTCTATCCCTTTGCCCGGCACGGGGAGAGTGGCCAGTGGTTTTCCGACCGGCTGCCCCGGCTCGCGACGCACGCTGACACCCTCTGCTTCGTGAAGTCGATGGTGACCGACCAGTTCAACCACGGCCCGGCCCAGATGCTGATGCACACCGGCAGCCAGAACCCGGGCATGCCGAGCGCCGGGGCGTGGGTGACGTATGGTCTCGGGTCTCCGAACCAGGATCTGCCCGGGTTCGTGGTGCTCACCAGCGGCGGCAAGCTGCCCGACGCGGGCAAGACGGTCTGGAACAGCGGCTTTCTCCCCTCCGTGTTCCAGGGGGTGCAGTGCCGCTCGGAGGGCGACCCGGTGCTCTTCCTCGCGAATCCTTCGGGGGTCAGCCGCGAGCTTCGCCGGAGCATGCTCGACGCGATCGATTCCATCAACCGCGAGACGGCCGCCGAGTTCGGCGATCCTGAGACCATCACGCGGATCGCCCAGTACGAACTCGCCTACCGGATGCAGGCCACCGCCAGCGAGGCCTTTTCCCTCGGCGACGAGACGAAGGAGACGCACGGCCTCTATGGCACCGAGCCCGGCCGGGAATCATTCGCCAACAACTGCCTGCTGGCCCGGCGGCTGGTCGAGCGCGGGGTGCGGTTCGTGCAGCTCTTCGACTGGGGCTGGGACAGCCACGGAGCGGCGGCCTCGGAGGCGCTCAACGAGGGGTTCAAGGGCAAGTGCCGGTCGGTCGACCGGCCACTGGCGGCGCTTCTGACCGACCTCGCCCGCAGGGGGCTGCTCGACGACACCCTCGTCGTCTGGACGGGCGAGTTTGGCCGGACACCGATGCAGGAGAATCGTAACGGGAAGGAGATGGCCTTCATCGGCCGCGACCACAATCCCGGCGCGTTCACCATCTGGCTCGCGGGCGGCGGCGTGAAGGCGGGCCACAGCCACGGCGCGACCGACGACCTCGGCTATCAGTCGGTGGTCGATCCCGTGAGCGTGCACGATCTGCACGCCACGATCCTGCACCTGCTCGGCTTCGATCACCTGCGGCTCACGTATCCCTTCAGCGGCTTGAATCAGCGGCTCTCGAACGTGACGAAGCCGGGGAGCCGCGTCGTCCGGGAGATCCTCGCATGAAACGTCGGTTCTTCGTGTCCATGCTGGCGGTGGCCGCCTGGCTGGCGGCAGCCGTGGCCCCGGCCGAGATCGCGGTGCCCGCCTTCACGGCCTACCTGCATCCCGACCCCCGGGCCGCCCGGGTGGCCGCCGACGGCATCTCCCGCTGGCATGA
>CAIKWU010000388.1 GCA_903831155.1 uncultured Planctomycetaceae bacterium
GCACCGAGCCCACCCGAACGTCCGGCGACTCACGCCCGGCGAAACCCGCCGTTGACCGGCAGCACCTGGCCTGTGACGAAGCCCGCGGCCGGTGACACGAGGAAGTGCACCGCGTGAGCCACGTCTGCGGGCGTGCCCCAGCGGCCGAGCATGCTCTCGCGAGCCGCCCGCCGCTGCCAGGCCTCGCTGGCATGCTCGCCCCAGGCCGTCTTGATCCAGCCGGGGGCGACACAGTTGACCCGCACCTTCGGGCCCAGCGATCTCGCGGCACTCCGCGTAAACGCCATCACGGCCCCCTTCGTGGCCGCGAAGAGCTCGCCGCTGTCGCCCTCCATGCCGACCGCGGCTTGATCCCAGCCGATCGTTACGATCGAGCCGCCATTCCGCTCCGCCATCCAGCGGCCCAGCGAGCGGGTGAGTGTCATCGTCGCTACGACGTCGATCGCGGTGAGGACGTCGAGCTTCTGACGGAACGTCCACTTCGCCGCCGCGCCGGTGAGCACGTCGGCCCCGGCCACGAGCACCGCCACGTCGAGGGCCGGAAGTGCCGCGGTGACATCAGCCACGAGCCGCTCCACGGCGGGCGGGTCGGCAAGGTCTGCCAGAAACGAGCCGGCATGCGCGGAACCGAGCGCCGCCGCCACCTCCGCCGCCCCGGCGGCGCTGCGTCCGTGGATCGCTACCCGGGCGCCTGCCGCGGCGAGTTCCAGGGCCGCCGCGCGGCCGATGCCGCGGGTGCCGCCGGTCACCAGCGCGGTGCGGCCCGCGAGATCCACGGTGATGCCGGTGTCGCTCACGGTGCGGGCTCCGACGCGGCCATCGTTAGCCGGTAGCAGGCCGCCTCCTCAGCGTTGCGAACGAGCAGCCGATCGCCCGACAGGCAGGGGTTGTTCCAGGTCTGGCCGTCGAGGGCCGCGAGCCGCGCTCGCACCGAGTGCTTCTCGGGCGAGCAGTCCGCAAGCACCACCTCGCCGCTCTCCGCCTGCACGATCAGAAACGCCCCGACGCGCAGCACCTGGCCCTGGCCGTAGCGGCCACCCTTCCACCGCCGCTTGCCGTCGGCAAGGGCCACGCACTCGAGGATGCCATCGGAGAGGCCGTAGGCGTGGCCGTCGTGGATCGCCACGTTGGTGAACTTCGTCTTGAGGACGGCGGGCTGCCGCCACGCGGCCGCGAACGAGGGCCGATCGCCCGCCGCAGCCTCGAACACCGCGGCCCCGACGCCGTAGCCTTTGGTGATGAGGATTCGGCCGTCATCGACGACCTGGGCCTGCGAGCAGGTCGCGTCGGAGTTCGAGTGGCCGGGCCAGTCGAACGTCCAGAGTTCCGCACCGTCGGCCGGATCGTGCCCGGCCACACTCGACTCGTTGACGATGAGCACGACCTCGCGGCCTGCGATAGACACCAGTACGGGCGACACGTAGCTGATCTGCTCGCTGCCGCCGGTCCAGCGGCGTTCGCCGGTCGTGACGTCGTAGGCCACGAGCGATACGGCCGAGCCGTCCTTGCGCGGCCCGCCCGCCGGAACGATCACGAGCGACTCGGTCACCAGCGGCGAGCCCGATCGTCCCCAGGCCACCGCGAGGGCGTGGGCGTCGGCGTCGATGCCGAGGTCGTCGAGCACGTTCTTCTTCCAGAGCACGCGGCCGCTCGCACCGTCGATCGCGTGGAGCCATCCGGTCGCGCCGGTCGTGTAGACCACACCGCGGGCGATCGTCGGCGTGGACCGCGGCCCGCTGCCCCCGAGCACGGTCTGGTGCCGGCCGGGCACGGCCACGGTCCATTCGACCTCACCGGTGGCCACCGACTGACAGGAGACCGTCTCCTCCTCGCCCCGCTGCTCGAGCGTGACCGCATGGTCGCCGCAGGTGACGAAGCCGCCCCAGCCGGCGCCGATCGGCCGCCGCCAGAGCTTCTCCGGAGGCCGGGC
>CAIKWU010000389.1 GCA_903831155.1 uncultured Planctomycetaceae bacterium
CAGCGAATACGCGCTCGGCGAGTTCATCGACCGTTACGGCCCCCGCCTCGCCCACTTCAACGGCGTGCTCCAGCTCTTCGCCCAGCTCGGCGCGCCGCTCCCGCAGGCCGAGACACCGTCGGACGGCTGACCCGCCGCGGCCCTCGTCCGCCCCCTCCGCCCCTCCCCAGGAACCATCGCATGTCCGCCGCCCCGACGGTCCAGGAAAAGCCTCCGGTGTTCGAGGTGGCCAGCGACGAGGCGGTGACGCAGGCCCGCGCCACCCTCGACGCCCACACCGTCGAGATGATGGCCTGGCACTTCCACGACTCGACGGGCTGCCCGTTCTGGCTGGAGTATGCGAAGAGCCTGCCCTTCAACCCGCTTACGGAAGTCAAGTGCTACGACGACCTCAAGAAGTTTCCGCCCTTTGAAGACGAGTGGCTCCGCGGCGGTCCGGTTCGCCGCTGGGTGCCGAAGGGTATCGCCGACCAGCCGATGTATGTCTTCGAGACCGGCGGCACGACGGGCGTGCCCAAGTCGCGGGTCAACTCCCGCGACTTCCGCACCGACTACGAGATGTTCAGCGACACGCTCCCCGAGAAGTATTTCCCGCGGGGCGCCAACTGGCTGATGCTCGGCCCCTCCGGTCCGCGGCGGCTGCGGCTCTCGATCGAGCATCTCGCCCAGCATCGCGGCGGCATCTGCTTCTGCGTCGACCTCGACCCGCGGTGGGTGATCAAGCTGATCCAGAAAGGCTGGATGGAGCACCTCGAAGCCTACAAGCAGCACTGCATCGACCAGGCGATCACGATCCTGGAGGCCGGCCACGACATCCGCTGCATGTTCACGACGCCGAAGCTCCTCGAGGCCCTCGCTCTGGCCCTCGAGAAGAAGGGGACGACGATCGGCAAGGTGGGGATCACCGGCATCTTTTCGGGCGGCACGGAGTTCACGCCGCAGTGGACCCGCTTCGCGGTCGAGGAGTTTCTCGACGGCGCCTACATGACGCCCACCTACGGCAACACGCTGATGGGCCTGGCGGCGAGCCGGCCGGTCGTGCCGGCCGACGGCTACACGATCGCCTACTACGCCCCGCAGCCTCGCGCCGTGATCGAGGTGGTGGACTTCGACGATCGCGACTCGGTCGTCCCGTACGGTGGCACCGGCCGCGTGCGGCTCACCACGCTCACGAAGGAGACCTTCATCCCGGGCTTCCTGGAGCGGGACGAGGGCGAGCGGGAGCGGCCCTACGCGAAGTATCCGTGGGACGGCATCAGCGGCGTCCGCCCGTTCCGCGAACTAGCCGCCACGACGACGGTGGGCGTGTACTGAATACACGGCTGCACCGCCATCCATGGCCGGTGCAGCCTGAGCCCGGCGTGGGCGAAGCCGAGGTTCGCCTGGCCGGGCAATCGAGCCTTCCGGGCTCGACACACGGCTGCACCGCCATCCATGGCCGGTGCAGCCTGAGCCCGCCATGGGCGAGGGGCTTCGCGAGGCCGACACGCATCGCCCGATGCGGTGGCGACCAACCCACATCTGGCACGGTCATCACCGCGTGGCAGACGGGGATCGGCAGCTGCTCGAGGAACTTCGAGCATTTCGCACGCAGCAGTCTGCAGCGCCCCCGACGCGGAGCGAAATGATCGCGTGACGAGACAGCTGCCGGCCCCGGCTGCCACGCGAGCCGGCAGCGCAGCCCGCGTGCGTCCCCGGCTGCGGGACGACGTGGGGTGCCTCGCCCGATGATTTCGCACCGCGCCCAGCGAGGGTGCCGACCGTTGCGAGCGAAATCCTCGAAGGCTCGTCAGCCCCACGCCGTCCCTCCGCCTTCCAAACAGCAGGTCAGACATCGGAGCGGGCAGCCCCGAGCCGGGGCAGGCAGATCGGCTAGAATCCCGTCGACGATCCGCGTGCCCCCTCAGCCAAGGTCCTTCTGCATGCACCTCCCCGCCTGGCGTTTCGGCAAGCCCTACGAGTCGCTCGAGCGCGAGACGCTCGTCCACTTCCTCACCGGTGCGGCCGTCGCCGAGGTCAGCCAGGTGGGCGGGGCGATCGTGGGCCGCGACCTGCAGAAGGCGGCGCAGGCGCGAAAGGCGCTCCTGGCGATCGATCCGGAGGACATCGTCGAACGGCTGCAGACGGCCGGCAACCTCTATGCCAATGGCACGGTCATGGTCGGCGACACAAAGCAGTCGCCCGAAGACTTCGTGAAGTGCCAATCAGCCACGACCGGCCTCCCCGAGAGCCTCTGCCGGGCCAACATGCAGAAGAACATGTTCGTGCTCTCGAACATGGACCGGATCCTCGATGCGCTCTCCCGCGGCCTCGACACGCAGGTTCTCTGGAAGGGCTATGGCGTCGAGCACCGCGGCGTGACCGTCAGCTACCAGGCGCAGTCGCCGGTGCTGGGGCTCGTGCTCCCCTCCAACTCGCCGGGCGTGCACACCCTCTGGCTCCCGGTGATCGCGCTCGGCGTGGGGCTCGTGATGAAGCCCGGCAGCCAGGAGCCGTGGACGCCCTACCGCATGGCCGCGTGCATGGTGGAGGCCGGCATTCCGGCCGAGGCGATCGGGCTCTATCCCGGCACCACCGACGTCGGGGCCGGCATCCTCAACGGCTGCCGCCGCAGCATGATCTTCGGCAGCGCCAAGACGGTGGAGCAGTATCGCAGCAATCCGGGCGTGCAGGTGCACGGGCCGGGGTTCTCCAAGATCATCCTCGGCGACGACTGCGTCGACGACTGGGCGAAGCACCTCGACGTGATGTGCGAGAGCGTGGCGATCAACAGCGGCCGCGGCTGCATCAACGCCTCGGCGATCTACGCCAGCCGTCACACGAAGGCGATCGCCGCGGCCATCGCCGAGCGGCTCGGGCCGGTCGAGGTCAAGCCGCCGGACGACCCCGACGCGAAGCTCGCCGCGTTCACGATCCCCGGCGCCGCCAAGGCGATCTGGGGCCAGATCGAAG
>CAIKWU010000390.1 GCA_903831155.1 uncultured Planctomycetaceae bacterium
CGATGGAGGTAGTTGGCCAGCGCGGAGCCGGCGAGAGCCAGCCCACCAAACAGGAGTGAGAAGACGAGTACCGGCTGATCGAAGGCCACTTCGGCACCGACGCCCGACTGCACCCGATGGCGGATCGCCAGGAGAAACATGGCCGCCAGCGACCAGTAGCCGACGGCGAGCGCCGCCACCACGCCGACGTACTTGCCGACCACCAGGACCGGTCGCGGCACGGGCTTGCTGACGACGGTCAGCACCGTCTTGTTCTCGATCTCCCGGGTCAGCACGCTCGTCGCCGTGAAGGCGGCGAGGAGCAGTCCGACCAGGAACAGCGTGCTCAGTCCCAGGTCGATGAAGAGCTTGGTGTCGTCCTCGAGCGTGAAGGCGGCGAGATTGACGTTGAGCACGAGCGCCACGATGCCGGCGAGCACGAGCACCAGGAACACCGGCTGGCGGATCGATTCAAGGAACGCGTTACGGGCGACGGCGAGGAGCAGCATGGGATGTCGGCGAGCCGGGGGCGTGGATGCCAGCCGGGGAGACCCTGGCGGACGGCCACCTTACCACCAGCCGTCGATCGCTCGGGCGATCCCCGCACGAAGGCCTAGACTCCAGCCCCGGTGAGGGTCTCGCCGCCGGTGATTTTCTCGATGGTAAACTAAGGATCATCGACAGTCTCGGGCGGCTTTCTGCGCCGGCCGTGGGCATCCTGCCAGCCGGAACCTTCATTCGTGACCGACGATTCGCTCGTCTACCGCCGTGGTACCAATGCCGCCATCGCCGGCCTGGTCATCCAGGTCGGGCTGACGGTTGCGACGGCGCTTGTTGGGCTCTGGACGCAGAGCCCCGCGATCCAGGCGGCGACCTGGCACATGCTGGGTGGACTGCCGATCTGGATCATTCTGGCGCTGGTCTACGCGCAATACGACGCGGAGCGGCGGGAATCCCTGGCCGCGGAGAAACTCGCGGCCCAAGACGCCGCATCGTCCGTGCTCTTCGGCGATCTTTCCGACGAACTCCAGCGAGCGCGCCAGCGGCTGTCGAACCTGCTCGGCGTTGGGCTTCCGGCGGTGAGTTTCTTGGTGGCGGTCTACCTGATTGTCGCCGGAGCGGCGCTCTTGTGGCGGTTTTGGCGGCTCGCTGCCGCGGCTGGGCCGAACGTGGTAACCACGCTCGCGCCGGGGGCAAGCCCGGTGGGGCTCCTGTTCGTCTCGGCGGCGATCGCCTTCGTGGCTTTCATCTCGGCTCGCTGGATCAGCGGCTACACGCGGGTCAGGGCCTGGCGGCTCCTGCGGGGCGGCGCCAGCTACCTGATGAGCTGCTTCGTGCTGGCTGCGCTCGTACTGGCGGGAGCCGTGGTGGCGGCGCTGCTCGACGACACCTCGTTCTTCCGCATGGTCGCGGTGGCGGTGCCCTGTGTGATGATGTTCGTCGGGGCGGAGATCTTGCTCACGGGTCTCCTGGAAGCCTACCGGCCGCGGCGGCCCGGCGAAGTTCCGCGGCCGGCGTTCGACAGCCGGGTGCTCGGCCTGCTGACGGCACCGGAATCGCTGGGCCAGGTGGTCGGCGAACTGATCAACTACCAGTTTGGCGTCGAGGTCTCGCGGAGCTGGCTCTACCGGCTCCTTGGACGTGCCATCACGCCGCTCACGATCCTGGGCGGTGCCGTGCTGGTGGCCCTGTCGACGCTCGTGGTCGTTGGCCCCGATGAGCAGGGTGTGGTGATGCGGTGTGGCGAGGTGCGGGGGGCCGCCCGGGGGCCCGGCATCCACATCAAGCTGCCGTGGCCGATCGAGACCGCCGCGACCTATCCCGTTGGCAAAGTGCTGCAGATCGAAGTCTCGAGCGATCCCATCGGCCGCTCAGCGAATCAGCAGGCGATTCTCTGGAGCAGCGGCGACGATCGATTCGACACGATCGGCATGGAGTACTACCCGACGGTCCTGGACGCCCGGGCCGAGGGCGCGGGGGCAGGTGGGCTGGCGGTCATCGCCGCCGACCTCGTGGTTCAATACCGCGTCCGCGACCTCCTCGACTTTCTAGAAGGTTCGCTATCCCCGCGGGAGGCGATCACCCTGATTGCCCAGCAGGAGGCAAGTCGCTACTTCGCCAGCCACAGCCTCGACGAGTTGCTGACCAGCGGCCGAACGGAAGGGGGCGTCGTGTTGGAAAAGGCGATTCAGGACCGGGCCAACCACCTCGGGTTGGGGCTCGACGTGGTGGGCGTCTCGGTGACGGTCCTCAAGCCACCGGGAGGCAAGGTGGCTCGGGCATTCCACCGGCAGATCGGCGCCCAACAGGAGCGCGAGACGCTGATCGAGGCTGGTCGGAAAGAGGCCGTGACGACGCTGGCGAAGGTCGCCGGTTCGGTCGAGCACAGTAATCGGATCAACGAGGCGATTCTCGAACTCGACGCCCTGCGGGCGACGGCGGGCGACGACCCTGGCGTGGCCCGACGGATTGCGATCCTGGAACTCGACATCGAGACGCTACTCGGCGAGGCCCGGGGTGAGGCTGCGGAACTGATTCACGCCGCCCGCGGCTACCGCTGGACGAAGGCAGTCGGCGAACGCAGCGCCCGCGAGCGGTTCGCCGGGGAGCTCTTGGCCTTTGAAAAGTCGCCGAACTACTAC
>CAIKWU010000391.1 GCA_903831155.1 uncultured Planctomycetaceae bacterium
GCTGCCGTTCACGCGGGATCCTCCGCCAGGGCCCTCGTGAGCTGATCCCAGAGCGCGTCGAGCGACTGCGGCAGCACCCGCACGCCGGCGACCGACGGCATGAAGTTGACGTCGCCGGGCCACCGCGGGACGACGTGCCAGAGGAGATGGCCCGGCACGCCCGCCCCCGCCACGGTGCCGAGGTTCAGGCCGACGTTGAAACCGTGGGCCTGCATCGACCGGCTCATCCGCCGGCACCACGCCGCGATCCGGCGCTGGAGGTCGAGCAGCACGTCGTCGGTGAGCTGCGAAAGGTCGGCGACGTGGGCGAGCGGCGCCACCAGCAGGTGGCCGTTGGAATACGGGTAGCGGTTGGTGATCACGAGCGAGAGCGGCGTGCGCTCGACGAGGCCGAGAACCCGGTGGTGGGCCGCGTCGACGGCCGCGGCCCGGCACAGGAAACAGCCCTGGTCGGCCCCCGGCCGCCACGCGGGCGTGCCGACGGCGGGCTCGGCGGCCGTGTCGCCCTGCACGTAACCGAGCCGCCAGGGGGCCCAGAGGCGATCGTTGTCCATGCGGCGAGTGTACCCGCGAATCCGGCGTTCAGCGGAGGGCCTCCGTTCCCTATGATTGCCCGGTGGGCGTTCGGCGGAAGTCACGCGGTGCGGCGGCGAGGTGGTCGTGGAGTTCAAGGTCGCTCTCGACGTCTTTTCCGGTCCGCTCGACCTCCTGCTCTACCTCGTCAAGAAGCACGAGGTGGACGTCACGGAGGTGCCGATCGCCGTGATCGCCAACGAGTTCGTCGCCTACCTCGACGTCCTCGAGGGGCTGGCGATCGACCAGGTGGGCGAGTTCGTCGATCTGGCGAGCGTGCTCCTCGAGATCAAGGCCCGGGAGCTCGTGCCCCGGCCCGAGGAGAGCGAGGAGCCGGTGGAGCTCGTTCGCGAGGACCTCGTGCGGAGGCTGCTCGAGTACAAGCAGTACCGCGACGCCGCCACCATGCTGGAGGATCGCGCGCGGCAGTGGGAGCTGCGGTTCGCCCGGCAGGTGGCGGATCAGCCCGCTGGCCGGACGGGGCCGGCCGAGGTGGCGATCGCCGACGCCCACGTCTGGGACCTCGTCGGGGCGATGTCGCGGGTCATGGCCAAGCGGGAGAAGCGGCGGCCCCGGCAGATCGTCCACGACGACACGCCCATCGAGACGCACGCCGCCCGGATCGAGGCGCTCGTGGCGGAGCAGGGGAGGGTGGCGTTCACGAGCCTCTTCGATGACGATATGCCGCGGTCCCGAATCGTCGGCATCTTCCTGGCCGCCCTCGAGTTGGTGCGCCGCGGCAGGCTCTCGACCCGTCAGGAAAAACTCTTCGACGAGATCTGGCTCGAGCCCGCCCCGCCCCGCTCCCCCGCCGCCTCCACCCCGCCGCCCGACGCCGCATGATCGACAACTCGCCCTACCGCACCCTCGTCCACAAGGGGCTCACCATCGAGGGGTATTCGAGGGCGGCTGTGCAGAGCTGCTGGCGGATCCCCGAGCTCAAGCTCGGCTTCGACCTCGGCTCGCAGCCGTGGGGCTTCATGGCCACGGCCACCTGGTTCATCACCCACACGCATCTCGACCACATCGCGGCGCTGCCCGTGTATGTGGCCCGGCGGCGGATGATGAAGATGGAGCCGCCGACGATCTACCTGCCCGAGACTGCGATCGAGCCGATCGAGCGGCTACTCAAGGCGGTCAGCCGGCTCGACCGCGGCCGGCTGCCCTGCACGCTCCTCCCCGCGCGGCCCGGCGACGAAATCGAGCTCTCCCGCGAGCACGTCGTCACGGTCTCCTCGACCTGCCACACGATCCCGAGCGTGGGCTACGTCGTCTGGGATCGGCGGCGGAAGCTCAAGCACGAGTACCAGGGCCTGCCGGGCGACAGGATCCGGGATCTGCGGCTCTCGGGCGTGGACGTGACGCACGAGATCCGCACGCCCCTGGTGGCCTACCTCGGCGACAGTTCGCCCGAGGGCCTCGACCGCTGCCCGGCGATGTTCGAGGCGATGATCCTGATCACGGAGCTCACGTTCGTGGCCCATTCGCACCGCAAGGAGAAGATCCACAAGTTCGGGCACATGCATCTCGACGACCTGCTCGCCCGTCGCGACAGGTTTCGCAACGAGCTGGTGATCGCCACGCACTTCTCCACGCGCTACACCGACGACCGCATCCGGCGGATCCTGGCCAAGAAGATCCCCGACATGCTCGATGGGCGGCTGAACATCTGGCTGTGAGGCCACCCAGATGGACGCCGACAGGCTGCGGAGTCTGACGTGAGGCGAGGGGCTGCCCATGCCCCGTCGCCGGACGTTCGGTGGGCTCGGGATTGCCCATGCCCCGTCGCCGGACGTTCGAGGATGCCATCGTGGCATCCTCTCACTCGGATGCCGCCGGCGCTTCGCCATCCTGGCTCCGCTTGGCGGCATACGCCGGCTCTTGGGGCACGGGCAATCCCTCGCTGAGTTCGTGCCATTGGAGCGGTAGGATCAGGGGTGTGGGTGCCGTCGCTCACATACGCTCGCTTCTCTCCACTGGCATGAACCTCTTGTTGCCGCGACACGCCTACGTGCACGTGCCCTTCTGCCGGCACCGCTGCGGCTACTGCGACTTCACGCTCGTCGCCGGACGGGACGACTTGATCGATCGCTACCTCGTGGCCCTCGGGCGGGAACTCGAGCGGCTGCCGGGGCCGCTCGACGTCGACACCCTCTACCTCGGAGGCGGCACGCCCTCGCACCTCAGAGCCGTTGGCATCGAGCGGTTGCTCGCGATCCTGCGCACGCGGCTCGTGCCGGGGGCCGGAGCGGAGGTGACGGTGGAAGCCAATCCTCTCGACGTCACGCCCGCTCTCGTCGCCACCCTGCAGAGGGCCGGCGTCACGCGGGCGAGCCTCGGCGGGCAGTCGCTCGACGCCGCCACGCTTCGTGCGCTCGACCGCGACCACGCCCCCGACGACGTCCGTCGGGCTGCCGGCGTGCTGCTCGATGCCGGCTTCACCGTGAGCCTCGACGTGATGACCGCCGCGCCGGGCCAGACGCTCGCGGCCGTCGAGGCCGATCTCGACGCCGCCAGCGGCCTCGGCGTGCAGCATGTCTCCGTCTACTGCCTGACGTGGGAGAAGGGCACGGCGTTCGAGTCGCAGCGGGCGAAGGGACGGCTCCATCCGGTCGAGGAACCGCTCGAGCGGGCCATGTTCGAGGCGGCGATCGACCGGCTCGAGGCGGCGGGCTTCGAGCACTACGAGGTGTCGAACTTTGCGAGGCCCGGTGGCCGCTGCCGGCACAACGAGGCCTACTGGGACTGCCGGCCGTGGGAGGCGTTTGGCCCCGGGGCGGCCCGGTTCGACGGCCGCACGCGGATCACGAACCACCGCAGCACGACCACGTGGATGGCGAGGGTGCTCGCCGGCGACGACTGCTCGGGCGACGTCGATGCGATGACCGACGAGGACGCGGCCCGGGAGCGGCTCGTCGTCGGGCTGCGGAGGCGAGGCGGCGTCGATCGCCAGGCCTTTCGCGTGGCGAGCGGGTTCGATCTCGACGCGCTGGCGGGCCCTGCGATCACCACGTGGATCGGCCGCGGGCTCGCCGTCGACGACGGCGCACGGATCCGCCTGAACCGCGAGGGGCTCCTCGTTTCCGACGCCCTGTGGGCCGACGTGCTGCGGTGAACGCACCGCGGCTCCCGGGTGGGATCTACTGCACGCGAGTCCACTCGATCGTCTTCGACATGATGCCCGAACCGGCCACCATCTCGAACCCCGCCGCCGTCGTGCGGATCGTCATCGGCACGAACTGACCGCGCTTGATCGCGAAGACCTCGCCCTTCCACGTGCTCGTGTTCGGGTCGAACGTGATGCCCCGGAACATCTCCTTGTTGACGAGTTCCTGGTTGTCGGCCTTGACGATGCCGCCGAGGTACTGGCCGTTGGCCGGGAAGATCCGCACGGTCACGTTCATGTCGGCCGGCCGCCAGTCTCCCACGATCGCGTCGGCAGGATTCTGTGGCTGTTGGGCGCACGTGGAGGCGCCGGCCACGGCACTGCCGACGAGGAGGACGGCGAGCACGACGGTGCGGCGGTTGAACGAGGGCATCATGGCGGGAGGCTCCTGGGCAAGGGATGGCGTGGCCGGTGGGGCAGGAGGCTAGCAGGGGCGTCGGGGGGTGAGCGATCCCAGTTCAGCGGCCCGGGCCGCGGGATCCAGGCGTCCTGATTCAGGCCGCATTCCGCCGGCCATCGCGGCTTTCGCGACAGGTTCGAGGCGATTCCACGCCGCGAAACCGACGCGACTGCAGAACGGCCAGCCGATCGATTATCGTTGCGGTGGTCGAGAGAAGGTGAGTCCGGTCGCGTCGTGCGTCCGGCCGGTGTCCCACGTGGGCGACGGGCCGCACGGGAGTGGGCATCGGGTCCGTGAAGGAGCGCTTGATGATTTCGTTTCGGTTCGAGCACGTCCGCGTTGAGTCGTTCGGTCTGCACTTCCCTGACACGCTCCTGTCGTCCACGGAGATCGAGCAGCGGATCGCCCCCGCCTACGAGCGGCTGAGGGTTCCGGCAGGCACGCTGGAGCGGGTCAGCGGCGTGAGCACCCGCGGCATGTGGTCCACCGACGTGACCCCCAGCTCCGTGGCCACGGTCGCCGCCCGCCAGGCCCTCGACCGCTCAGGCTTTCGGCCCGACCAGATCGGCGCCCTGTTCAACTGCTCGGTGTCGCGGGACTTCTTCGAGCCCGCCACCGCCTGCCTCGTCCACCACAACCTCGGGATCCCCGAGGAGTCGCTGGTGCTCGACATCACCAATGCCTGCATCGGGTTCAGCGACGGCATGATCATGCTCGCCCACCTGATCGAGGCGGGCACCGTGAAGGCCGGCATCATCTGCTCGGGCGAGAACATCTCGAAGGTGGTCCACACGACCTGCGAGCAGCTGCTCGGCGACCAGGGAATCACCCGCGAGAAGCTCCTCCAGATGCTGCCCACGCTGACGCTCGGCTGCGGAGCCGTCGCGGCCGTGCTCTGCCACGACAGCATCGCCACGAGCAGCCACCGATTCATCGGGGGCATCGCCCGGTCGGCCTCCCAGCACCACCAGCTCTGCATCGGCAACGGCGACTTCAGCGTCGGCCAGGGGGAGGAGATCGCGCCGATCATGACGTCCGACGCGGCCCAGCTGATGATCGCCGCCGCGAAGCTCGGCGGCCGGGCCTTTCCGGACGTCACCCGGTCGCTCGGCTGGTCGAAGGACCACGTCGACCACGTCTTCTGCCATCAGGTCGGGCGGCAGGTCAACGAGGCCTTCTACCGCGAAATGGGTCTCGACTTCGACAAGGACTTCGCGATTTACAAGCGGTATGGCAACATGGTGTCGGTCGCGCTGCCGGCGGCCCTCGCGATCGGTGCCGAGGAGAAGGGACTCCAGCCCGGCGAGAAGGTGCTGCTCACGGCCTTCGGCAGCGGGCTGAACACGCGGTTCCTGGCCTTCGAGTGGTAGCCGCCTGGAGCGGCCCGGTGTCCGACGCATGAACGCCCCATGAGCGGAGCCGGTGCCATCGACCACGTGACTCCGCCCTTCCCGTACGGGCCCGCCTACCCGTTCGTCTCCCGCTTCGCCACGGTGGGCGGCCACCGCATGCACTACGTGGACGAAGGGGCCGGCCCCGTCGTGGTCTGCCTGCACGGCAATCCCACCTGGGGATTCCTGTTCCGCAACCTCGTGGCCAGCCTCCGGCACGAGTTCCGGGTGATCGTGCCCGACCACGTCGGCTGCGGACTCTCGGACAAGCCTGCCGACGTCTTCTTTCGGGCGGCCGATCGCATCGGCCACCTCGAGGCCCTGCTCGACCAGCTGGGCGTCGGCCGATTCTCGCTGGTGATGCACGATTGGGGCGGTCCGCTCGGCACCGGGCTTGCGGTCCGCCGGCCGGCGGCGGTCGAGCGGCTGGTCTATTTCAACACCACCCTCGCCGAGACGGCGCTCCTCCCCGGCATGATCCGCCGGGCGGCGTCGGCCTTGATCGGTCGAACGATCACGCAGCACACGAGCCAGTTCGTGAAGCTGCTCACGTCGCTCGGTGCCGCCCACCCGCTGCCGGACGAGATCAGGCAGGGCTACGAGCGGCCCTACCACACCCGCTCGAGCCGCCGCGCGATCTGGGGCTTCGTCCGCGACATCCCGTTTTCGCGTGCCCACCCCACCGCCCCCGTGATGGACGACATGGTGGCCCGGCTCCCGGCGCGTGCCGGCACGCCGGTCAAGATCATCTGGGGCATGCGGGATCCGTGCTTTCATCCGGGGATCCTCCGCCACGTGGCCGCGAGGTTTCCGCAGGCGGACGTCGTGCGGATCGCGGATGCCTCGCATCTCGTGCTCGAGGACGCGGTGGCGGAGTCGACGCAGGCGGTCCACGACTTCCTGCGGCCGCTCGCAGTCGGGGCCACCGCCGAGACGGTGGTCGAACCGCGGCCCGGCAACACGATCGTTCCGACCGCGGAGGATCGCCGGTCGCCGGTGGGAGGGCTCTACGGGGCTTTGCAGGCGGCCGCGGCAGCGGCCCCGTGGGTCTCGGCGGTGACCAGGGTCTCGTTTCCGCGGTGGAGCGGGCGGCCCCACTACGACGCGATCGACTTCTCGGCCCTCGCCGCCCGCATCGATGCCTACGAACGGGGCCTCACGGCGGCCGGGCTGCGGGCGGCCGAGCGGGTGATCATGCTCGTCAGGCCGGGCGTCGACTTCCTCGCCCTCAGCTATGCCGTGATGGGTCGCGGGGCCGTGCCGGTGTTCATCGACCCGGGCATGGGAGTGGATGCGGTGGTGGCCTGCATGCGGGAGGCCGAGCCGGCGGGCTTCATCGGCGTGCCCAGGGCCCACCTGCTGCGGCTCAAGGCCGCCGACGTGTTTCGCTCGCTGCGGTTCTGCGTCGTCGCCGGACGGGTGTCGCTCTTCGGGGCCACGCCCCTCCGCCGGCTGCGAAAGGCCATCGCCGAATCACCTCTGCCGATCGCGCGGCTGGCCGACGACCCGGCGCTCGTCGCCTTCACGTCGGGCGCCACCGGGCGGCCGAAGGGGGTGGTCTTCACCAACCGGATGCTCACGGAGCAGCTCGCGGTGTTCCGCGGCCAGTTCGGCTTCCGCGGCGGCGAGCAGGACCTCCCCCTCCTGCCCGTCTTCAGCCTGTTCACGGCCGCGCTCGGCGTGGGCAGTATCTTTCCGCCCCTCGACCCGAGCCGGCCATTGGCGCTCGTTCCCGCGCAGATCATCCGCGTGATGCGCGACCTCGGCAACCAGACGTCGTTCGGCTCACCGACGCTCTGGACGAAGCTCGCCGACTACTGCCGTCGGACGGGCACCTCGCTGCCGAAGCTGCGACGGGTGTTCATGGCGGGGGCGCCGGTGTCGTCGGCCACGATCGAACTCGTGAAGGACGCCTGCCCGCAGGCGGAGAGCTTCACCCCCTACGGTGCCACGGAGGCGCTGCCCGTCACGCTCGCCGCCGCGGCCGACCTCCGCTCGCTCTCGCCGGTGAAGGCGGTGACCGGCGAGCAGGGCACCCCCGTCGGTCAGGCCATCGCCGGCGTGTCGCTCCGTGTCGTCGAGCCCGTGGCCGGCACGGCCAACGCGCCGCTGGTCGACTGCCCGGAGCGGGTGATCGGCGAGATCGTCGTGAGCGGCGGCACCGTGAGCCGCGAGTATCTCGCCCGGCCGGAGGCGACTGCGGCCAGCAAGATCCGCGAGGACGGCCTGGTCTGGCACCGCATGGGCGACATGGGCTACCTCGACGCCGACGGTACGCTCTGGTTCTGCGGCCGCAAGGCGCACGTGGTGGCCGCGGCTGACCGCGTCCATCACAGCGTGCCCGTGGAGAACGTCTTCGACCGGCATCCCGACGTGCGCCGCACGGCCCTGATCGCGGTCGAAGGCCGGCCCGCCCTCGCCGTGGAGCCGCGGTCGCGGCGGCTCGGCGCCGACGCCCGTCGGCGGCTCGCCACCGAGCTCCGTGCGCTGGGCGCGGCCGACCCGGTGACCGCGGGCATCCGGCGGTTCTACTTCCACGATTCGTTCCCGGTCGATGCCCGCCACAACGCCAAGATCTTTCGCGACCGTCTCGCGGTCTGGGCGGCCACGCAGCAGGCCCTCGAGATCGACGACTCGCCGGCGGACGCCTCGGGCCACGCATGAAGGCGGTCGTCACCGGCGGGAGCGGCTTCGTCGGTGGCGCGGTCTGCCGACGCCTGCAGTCGCTCGGCCACGACGTCACGGCGGTCGGCCGGCGACCCAACCCGGTGCTCGAGGCCGCGGGGATCCGCGCCGTGGTTCAGGATCTCGTCGCCACGGATGCAGCGGCCAGGCTGGCCGCCGCGTTCGCGGGGGCCGACTGCGTGTTCCACACGGCGGCCCACGTGAAGATGTGGGGGCCGCGAGAGGCGTTCGTCCGCGGCAACGTCGGCGCGACGGAGGGCGTGATCGCGGCCTGCCGCCTGGCGGGTGTGGGGAGGCTGGTCTTCACCAGCTCGCCGAGCGTGGTCGCGGCGGATCACGACCTGCGGGGCATCGACGAGTCGCAGCCCTACCCGGGGACCCATCGGGCGCTGTATCCCGAGACCAAGGCCGCCGCGGAGCGGGCGGTGCTGGCGGCCCACGGGCCCGGCCTGAAGACGCTCGCCCTGCGGCCGCACCTGATCTTCGGTCCGGGCGACACGAACCTCGTGCCCACGATCCTGAAGCGGGCCCGCGCCGGCCGGCTCGTCGAGGTTGGCGGCGGGAGCAATCTCGTCGATCTCACGTTCATCGACGACTGCGTGTCGGCCCACGTGCTCGCCGCGACGGCGCTCGACGAGCGGCCGTCGTCCGGAGGCCGGGCCTACTTCATCAGCCAGGGCACCCCCGTGCCGCTCTGGGGATGGATCGGCCGGGTGCTCGCCCTCCACGGCCTGCCGCCGGTGCGCAGGAAGGTCTCGCTGCGGACCGCCCTCGCCCTGGCCACGGCCGCCGAGGCCGTCTGGCGCACGTTCGGCCTGCGGTTCGACCCTCCACTGACACGATTCCTGGCGGAAGAGATGGCCACCGACCACTGGTTCGACATCTCCGCCGCCCGCCGCGAACTCGGCTACGAGCCGAGTTGCACCGTCTGGGAGGCCACGGAGCGATCGTTCGCCCACGGCGGCACGGCCGGTCGGCCTGCACGAGCGTGAACTCGGCGAGGGCCTGCGCGTGCCCTGCGTGGTACGCCCGAGGCCTCACGGCCTTCGGCTTGTACGAATGTGGCGTGAACTCGGCGAGGGGCTGCCCATGCCCCGGGAGCCGGCGTATGCCGCCAAGCGCAGCCACGATGGCGAAGCGCAGGCGGCATCGAATGGCAGGAAGTTAAGACGTTAACACCTTGTCCCAAAGGGTTTGCGTGAGCGCACTGCGTGTTCGTGTCATCAGGGGATAGTTTTTCGGCCGACGTTTTTGAACCCGCGGCTCGCACCTTCCAGGTCGCTCGGGCAGCACGATCAGCGGCGTGAGCCGTGCGTTGGGGCCGGCAGTGAGGAGCCAGCGTAATGCGTCCTTGAAGCTGATGCGGTTCGGCGGAACGGCCTGTCGTCTACCGGCTTCGAGCATCACCAGTCTGACAAGGTTGTAGGCGATCGCGAACATCGCCAGTTCCTTGTGAATGCCCGTCACGGACTTCGTGCGAAGAACGTCCATGCCGAGTGTCACTTTGAGATGCCGTAGGTTCGTCTCGACCTCCCAACGCCGGCTGTAAAGGTCGGTGATCGCTTGCTTCGAATACTGCTCGGAATCGAGCAGCGTCGTCATGAGCGTCACCGATCGTGAACGATATCCCTTGGCAGCGAGGGAGTACCGCAGTTCCCGTACGAGAAGCGAAGACGGAAAGCTTCGCCACTCTTCGGGAGTAAGCCAACTGGGGCGTGCCCTTGGTTTGATGTACTCGACAATCTGATCGTGCTTTCCGAGTCGCTTGATCCAGCGGCCTGTGCGAGTCGAACTGCGCCGCACTTGACGACAACCATTCGCACAGGACGGCCGCCCATGGAAGAAGCTCACCAGCCTCGTCTGCTGGATACGAAACACGCCGTGTGCTCCCATCGCAGCAAGTGCGGCCAAGTGCCCAAAAGAGCCGAATGCACGGTCTGCAAGCACGATGTCGCCGCGTTGTAGTCCGCCATGAGCGTATGTCGCCAAGGCCATGTCGCCCGTGCGAAGCGGAGCCGCTACGACCCGCACCAACATCCCCGTGCCCACATGGAACATTGCCAACAGGTGCGCCACAGGGAAGCCACAGCCGACCCGTTGCATCGGCGGCTGACCAAAAGCCTTTTGTAGTTCTGGGGTGTCCGGCATCGAGCAGCCCGTGCCATCCATCACCCACACGCGGTGGCCCAGCCATCGCCCCGTGTCGTTCACGCACGCCTGCAGACGACCGCAGATAATCACGAGCAACTGCTGGAACACCTCAAGCGGCAAGCGACTCCGCGCCTCGCTGTATGCCTTGGCGGTCACCTGCTTGCCTAACAGCCGAGGCACATGGCTGCATGCCGTGTTGCCATGAAGAATCTGAAGCAGAAAGCCCTGGAGTGTTGCAGCCGGATCCAACTCCCGGCGCCGCCAGATGTGGCCAACAGCCCGGCACACCGCCTCGATGGACTCGGTGTCCAATGCACGCCCCACATCGTCCTTGATCTGCATCACCGCTTGCTGGATAATGCCGTTCATAGAAGACCTCTTTGTGCCAATGATGCTGTCTCACAACATCCATCTTGGCCGAGAGGTCTTCTTTTTTCGCTTGCAAGCAATGCTCGCGCTAGCAGGCAAGACGCTCGCATCGTCATCTCTCGGCCAGCACAGGGCTTGCGACTAACTTCCTGCCATTCCAGGCGGCATCCGAGTGAGCGGCGGGCAGGATGCCCGTCGCGAACGTCCGGCGATGGGGCACGGTCAGCCCCTCGCCACGCGAACGTCCGGCGATGGGGCACGGTCAGCCCCGAGCCGCACGGCGCTACCTTGCCGGCACGAGCAGCACCGCGTCGGCATGCACCAGACCGCGGGCGTCGTCGGTCGCGATCACGACCACGCACTCGTCGCCTTCACCGAGCTCGACGCGGCCGGCCGATCCGAAGCCGCCCTCGAGCGGCGGCGGCTTCGACATGTCGAACCGCACGCTCGACCGTCCGGCGGCGGTCTCCACGAGCACCGGCACCGCCGCGCCGCGGTTCTCGTGGGGCTGCCAGCCCACCAGCACCTCGTAGCGTCCGGCGGTCGGCGCGGCGAATTGGTAGGTCGCGGTCGCGGCCGAGTTGGCACTGGCGTAGTGGTAGCCGTGGCCGACATAGCCCTTGAGGCTCTCCCCAAACGTCCAGTCGCCATTCCGCACCGCCTCGTGATCGTCGCGGACGACGGCCGACCGTGCCCGCGCGAGTGCTGTGGCGTCGATCCCCGTGGCCGGGCCGTGGCTGCCGGCCTCGGGCAGCGCGTCGGCTGGCACGTCGATGGGGCCGTCGAGCGTCGTGCGGCGGGCCTTGCCGGGCAGCTTGAGCAGCGCGTCCATCTCGGGCCAGTGTCGTTCGTAGACGCCCCGCGGCGTGGTGCCGTGTCGCACGGCCACGCTCGCCGCCTTGCCCACCACCTCGCCCATCATGCCGCACGTCTTCATCACGCGGACGGTGCCGAGGGCCTCGTGCGTGACCGACACGCAGCGGCCCGCCATGAACAGGTTCTCGACGTCCTTGGAATAGAAGCAGCGGTAGGGCACGGGGTAGCCGTACGTGCGATCGACGCGGCGATCGTGGACCGCGATCGAGATGAAGGGGTTGTCGGGGAACTTCTTCGCGTACTCCTCCTTGGGGTAGTGCAGATCGATCGACCAGGTCGACGGCACGCAGCCGTCGGGAAACTCCCGCTTCGTCACGATGTCGTCCTGGGAGAGCACCACGTCGCCGAGGATCCGACGGCTCTCCCGCGGGCCGCCCACGTAGGCCACCCAGGTGAGCACCGCCTGCTCGTGGTCGGCCCGGCCGCCGCCGTTCTTCATCGCGTTCCAGGCGCCGAAGACGGCGCGGAGATTCCAGTCGCGGATGCCCTCGGCGTCGGCGAGGGGATCCTTGTCGAAGCCACTCTCCCAGAACCACTGGCCGTGGTGATCCCTGGGGTAGGGAAAGTCGTCCATCGTCAGGGGCAGTGCCCACGGGGTGTCCGGGAACTCCTGCGGGGCGTCGGTTTCGGCCCAGGCCCACATGTTGCTCATGCCCATGCGGCCCTTCGGCTCCATGATGGTCTCCGCGCCGGCGAGATGGCCGATCGTGGCGTGGCCGGTGGCGTCGCAGAAAAACCGGCCGGTGAATCGCAGTTCGCGGCTGGTCTTCGTGTCGAGGCAGGTCACGCTCGCGATCCGGTTCCCCTCGCGGGCCACCGCGAAGGCGTGGGTGTTGAGGAAGAGATCGATGCCGGTCTCGGCGCGGACGAGCGCCTCCTTCTTGGCGTCCTCGAACTCCTCGAACGTGCCCGGGCTCTTCTTCGCGTGGTCGCAGAACTCCTCGACGATCTCCCCGATCCGGGGATACTTCCCGCGCCGGATCAGGCCCATCGCCCAGACGCGGACCTCACTCGAGCCGTTGCCGCCGAGCACACCCCGATCCTGCACGAGCGCCACCTTCAGCCCCATGCGGGCGGCCGAGATCGCGGCCCCCATGCCCGAATAGCCGCCGCCGATCACGACGAGGTCGTACGGCCCCCGGGTCTCCGGCTCGGCAGGAAGGCCGAGGGCCTCGCGTCGCCAGGCGGCGAGCACCGCGGCCTCCTCGGGAGGCGGGCCGGCAGCGGTCGTGAGGAGAATGCAGTCGCAGCGTCCGTCGAAGCCGGTGAGGTCGTGCAGCGCGAGCCGAGCCTCCCCTGCCGGCAGGTCGACCGTGCCGCCGTCGTGCCACGCCCACGCGGCCCCCTTCGTGCCGAAGGTCTCGGCGAGCGGCGTGCCGTTGACGAGCACCTCGAAACGCCCCGGCGATCCGGGGGCGCCCCAGCGGGCCACCCAGTCCTTCGTCCGCACGAACACGCGATACCTGCCCGCCTCGGGCACCGAGATCGTCGTCGTCGCGTCGGCGGCGGGCTTGCCGAGGCCGTGGGCGATCAGATACGGCGAGCCCATCTCGCGGATAAACTGCGTGTCGAGGCCCCAGCCGCCATGGCTGGCGAAGCTCTCGGCCTCGACGAGCAGCGTGGCCGACCGCGCCGGCGAAAGCGTCGCGAGAAGAAAGGCCAATCCGCAAAGCAAACGCATCGCCGACATCCGGGCACTCCGTGGTCAGGCACCGACGAACTCTCGCATTTTCGCACGCACCTCGCCGAAAAAAGACTGCGTGATCGCGTCTTTTATCTGCTGCTTTCCGCCAGGCGGCGGCCCGCGGCTGCTAGTCTGCTCGGAATAGAGTCGTCGCGCCGTCCCGGGGCGAGCATGTCCCACGAGTTACAGCTTCTCGCCGCCCACCCCCGGGTCACGGTGATGGTGCCGGCCCACTCGGGCTGGGGCCGTGGCGTGATCAAGGGCATCGCCAGCTTTGCGAACCGGCATGGCCCGTGGCAGCTGCATGTCGAGGCCGAGGGGGAGCGGCGGTCCCTGCCCCGCGGCTGGCAGGGTGACGGCATCATCGCGAGGATTTCAACGCCCGCGGTGGCTCAGAGCCTCAACGGGCTGAGAGTTCCGCTGGTCAACGTGTCGGCGATCCGAATCGACGCCACCTCGGCGGCCGTGCCGCGTGTCTGCAACGATCTCCGTGCCTGTGGCACCATGGCTGCAAGGCACCTGCTCGAACGGGGGCTTCGGCATTTCGGCTACGTGGGTCTTCCCAAGCTCGCCTACGTGCAGGAGCATCGCGACTCCTTCGCCGCGGTGATCGGGGAGGCGGGACACGACTGCCATACCCACTCGCTCGGCACCGATGACGAGGCGACGGCCAAGGTGGGCCGGCTCGCAGCCTGGCTGCAGGAGCTCCCGAAGCCCGTGGGCATCCTCACGTGGGCCAATGCCCAGGGACGAGCCCTGATCGACGCCTGCCGCCGGTCGCACCTGCTCGTGCCCGAGGATGTGGCGATTCTCAGCGGCGACGACGACCAGCTCCTCTGCGAGAGCTGCCTGCCGACGCTCTCGGCGATCGACGTTGCGGCCGAACAGATCGGCCTGAAAGCGGCCGAGCTGCTCCGCCTGCAGATGGCGGGCCGGCCTCTGCCGCCGACCCCGATCGCGGTTCCGCCCCTGGGCATCGTGACGCGGCGGAGCACCGACACCTTCGCGATCGACAATCACGAGCTCCTGCGGGTCCTCGGTTTCATCAGGGAAAACGCCGTCAGGGCGATTCGCGTGGACGACGTCCTCGAGGCGGTGCCGATGTCGCGGCGGACGCTCGAGCGGCTGTTTCAGGAGCAGCTCGGCCGGACTCCGGCGGAGGAGATTCGGCGGGTCCGGCTGGAACGTGCCAAGCACCTGCTCGCCACGACCGATCTGGCGGTCCCGAAGGTCGCGGCAGCCTGCGGCTTCGGCACCGGAGAATACCTGGCGACGGTCTTCCGCCAGGCCGTCGGCATGACGCCGCTGAAGTATCGCGCGGCGGCTGCCGCCAGCCGCTGACCCGCGGCGGCCGTCAGCGGCCCCGCCGCGCGAGGCCCCCGAGGAGCACCGCGATGGCCAGCGGATGGAGCACGGCCGCCGCGAGAAAGCAGGGGGCGTATGAGTGCCGCTGCACCGTGTCCGCGACCAGTGTGTTCATCGCGATGCCGCCGAGTCCGCTGCCGGCGGCGATCACCCCGAAGCTGGTGGCCAGCAGCCGCGGCGGGATCGCGTCGATCGCCAACGACGTCAGGTTCGTGAGCCAGATCGCGTGCCCGAGGGCGACGACCATCGCGACGGTCAGGGCGGCGTCTCGCGACTCGACCAGGGGGATGACCGCGGCCAGGGGCACGATCCCGGCAGCGGCCGTCATGAGCATGAGCCGGGCCCCTTCCGGACGCGTGCCGCGGGAGACCAGCCAGCCCGACAGGATTCCGCCGCCGATCAGTCCCACGTCGGCCGCGAGATAGACCAGCCACATGATCCCCAGATCCTGCTGGGCCACGCCCCGCTCGGCGGCGAGATACTTCGGGAACCACTGCTGGATGAAATACCAGACGCCGTCGGTGAGCAGTCTCGCCACGAGCAGCAGCCAGACGACCCGCTGGGCGAGCACCTCCCGCCAGGTCGGGCGAGCGAGGGCGTCGGTGGCCGCGTCCGGGACGGTGTCTCGCGGGGCGAGAAGGAACCAGGGCACGAGCCAGGCGAACCCCGCCACGCCGGTTGCGATGAAGGCCCACTGCCAGCCGTAGCGGCCGGCGAGCCAGAGCGCGAGGAGCGGCGCGATCGTCGCCCCGACGGTGCCGCCGGCCGTGTAGAGCCCCACCACGAAGCCCCGCTCCCGTGGCGAGAACCAGCGGCCCACGATCTTCGGGCTGGCCGTCCAGCCCCCGGCCTCGCCGAGCCCGAGCATGAACCGCGCGGCCCCGAGCTGCACGACGTTGCCCGCGAACCCCGTCACGGCGTTGGCCAGCGACCAGAAGGCGAGGAAGCCGGCCATGCTCAGCGTGCCACCGAACCGGTCGAGCAGCCGCCCCGAAACCACGTAGCTCGCCGTGTAGGCGACGAGAAACGCGTTGTTGATGCGGGAGTAGCCGGTGTCGTCGATGCCGAGGTCGGCCTGGATCGTCGGGGCGAGGATCGAGAGCACCGTCCGGTCCACGTAGTTGAGGACGGCGGCCAGGAAGAGCATCACGGCAATCGACCAGCGGCGCCACGAGGCGGGCGTGGTGGTGTCGCTCATGACGCGGCCGGCACCGCGGGGCCGTAGGCCCGCAGATCGACGATCGCGGCGGGCGCGCCGGCGGGCGGATGCTCCGACTCGACGACGAGCATCGAGATCGTGGCGGGGGGATCGAGCCGGATCGACACCCGGGTCTGGTGGTTGCAGTGCACCTGCGCGAGCTGCCGGCCAGTCTCGTCCCGGAGCACGAGATTCCGCACGCAGTACGGACCGACCCGCTCAGGATGCCCCATCAGCACCGACTCCATGGGGTGATCGCGGTCGGTGTCGAACACCAGTTCGACCCGCTCGATGACACGCGGTTCGTCCCACGAGCAGGTGACCGCGGGGCGGGGGTCCGATGGGGATGCCACCCAGGCATTCGGCCGCGACGTGGGCCGATTGACGCCGCTCGCCAACTGCCCGGTGCCGAAGCGGTCGAGGGGAGGTTCGATGCGGGCCGCCAGATTGCAGCCCCCCGGCCGCCGCTCGGGCGTCCAGAACTCGAACGAATGCATCCCCGAACCCTCAGGCGGACTCTGCACGGCCGACTTGGCGACCGAACCGTTCTTGCGGTGAAAGAGGGTGAGCACGCCGCTGACGCGCAGGTCGCTGGTGTGCACGGCCACGTCCGGATTCACGTCGAGGCACCAGAAGCCGTAGCGATCCGTGTCGAAGGTGGCGTGAAGATCGAGGGGCACGTCCTGGGCCCGGCCGGCAGAGAGCGTAACGCGCTGCTCTGCAAGCACGACCGAGGGGGTATGCTCGTCGGGCCGTCGGGACACCCGCAGGCTTGCCACCAGCGTCGTGGGCTTGGCGACGTCGAGGCGGATCGTGACGCGTGGCGCCGGGCCGGCTGCCACGGGCAGCATCAGCGCCTGGCTCTCCGTGAGGGGCCGCGTGGAACCCGATGGCTGCAGTTCGGCGAGCTGCAGCCGGCTCGACGCCGTCAGCCTTCCCCGGCGGACGAGATCGGCCGCGTCTTCGATTGGCACGCCGGGAATGTGCTGGTCCCGGAGCAGGAGCATCTGCTGAAGCAGCTTCATCCGCGACGGCTCGATGAGGTCCCGCGGCACGAGGTTGTCCGCGCGGCAGATCGCCGCCGCGATGCCGACGGCCTGCGCCGTGTGCGCTCCTGTTGCCATGACGCGGGTGGAGCCGAAGGCCACGTGCGACGCACTGATGATGCGGCCGGCAAGGAACAGATTGGGCACCGTGCGGCTGTAGAGGCAGCGGTAGGGAATCTGGTAGACGCCCTCCATGTGCCACTGGGTGCAGCCGTCGCCGGCGGCGTAGACACCCTCCGGCGGATGCAGGTCGACGGCCCAGCCGCCATACGACACGGCGTCGGGCCACTCCCGCCGCTCGACGAGATCCTGCTGCGTGAGGATCACGTCCCCCTCGAACCGGCGGCTCTCCCGCTTGCCCGGGATCATGCCGACCCACTCGAGCGTGAGGGTCTCGGCCTCGGGAAACCGGCCCGAGTTCTTGATGTGGTCCCAGACCCCGTAGACGATCTGCCAGAGTTCCCACTTGATCGCATGGGTGTCGTGCACGGTGTCGAGCCGCCCGCCGTGCTCGATCCACCAGAACTGGCAGCCCTGGTGCTTCGGGGTGAAGTGCCGCCACCTGGGAATGGTGGCCACGGGATCGATCGCGAACGCGGGGCGAGTGAAGGCCACCGGTCGGCCGGTGTCCCGGGTCATGAAGTAGAGCGAGTGCCCGAGCATGTCGGTGGAACCGCCGGGCGGGGCGAGCCCCTCGCCGAACTCCTCGCGGGGCTCGGCACCCATTCGGAACGGAGCACCCGCCAGGAACGCGATCGTGCCGTCTCCGGAGGCGTCGCAGAACAGCGGCGCCGAGAGTTCGTAGCGGGTGCCGTTGGACGGGGAGAAGGCCCGCACCGCGCGGATCGCACCACTTTCGGGATCACGTTCCACCTCGTCGGCGGCGGTGTCGAGCAGCAGCCTGATCCGTGGCTCCGCCGCCACCTTGTCGATGAGCAGGGCGTCGACGAGTACGGGATTGCCCTCGGGGTTGCGGTGCATGTTCTCGACGAGAATCTCGTCGATCACGCCCCCTTCCCGTGCCCAGCGGTTGTTGTTCCCCATGTGGCTGGTCGCGCCCAGGATCCAGAGCCGCACCTCGCTCGACGCATTGCCGCCGAGCACGGGCCGATCCTGCACGAGGGCGACGTCGATGCCCGCCCGGGCCGCCGTGATCGCGGCACAGACGCCGGCGAGCCCGCCCCCCACGACGACGAGGTCGGTGGCGATGCGTTCGGTCCGAAACGCTCGTGTCGAAGTTGGTGAATGCGACTGCATGGCTTGGAAGGCCGCTCCCGCGATGATCACGGTGGCCGCTCCCCGTCCCGACCAGCTGACCCGACGAGTCTCTCAAGCGTACCGGTGTTCGTCGAGGCGACGAATGCAGGATTGCGATCAGTTTCTGTGTTTTCGCGACAGGGCGGTGGCCCCGCCACGGATGCCGGCGGTAGGCTCGCCGACATGCGCTGCGCCCTCACAGTCCTCTGCCTGACGCTCCTCACCGCGATGGCGCTCGCGGCCGACGCGGAATCGGTGAACCTCGCCCGCGGCGCCCGGGCGACGGCCAGTTCCCACCTGCCGGGAGCGGAGCCGGCCAAGGCGGTGGACGGGCGGGTCGCCGACGACTCCCGCTGGGTGAGCGACCGCGGTGCAGCGCCGCCGGCCTGGCTCCACATCGATCTCGAGTCGCGGTCGAGGCTCGGGGGCATCCATCTCCACTCCGGATGGAAGGAGGGGGGCGCGATTGGCGACTTCCATGTCGAGTACCGCGACGGTGGCGACTGGAAGGCGGTGCCGGGGGCGATGGTCCGTGGCAACCAAGCACAGTCTGTCGCGGTGCCCTTCGACGACACCGCGGCGATCGAGACCGACGCGGTGAGGCTCGTGGTGGATCATGCGGCGGGAGACGTCGCCCGCGTCCGGGAACTGCTCGTCTGGTCGTACTCTCCGGACGGCATTCCGGTCCTCCCTCCGGGCGACGCAGACCGGACGATCTCCGGCATCCACCTCAACCAGAGCGGCTTCAATCGCACGAAGCCGAAGCGATTCACGGCCCCGCTGCTCGCCGACGGCACTCCGTTCACCGTCCGCCGTCGCGGGGACGAGTCGACCCTGTTCGAGGGTCGACTCGTCGGCCACATCGGCGATTTCACCCCGTTCGAACCGGAGGGCAGCGACGAGTATGTCGTTCACTGCGGCGACGAGAGATCGGTCCCCTTTCGGATCGGTCGCTTCTGGCTGGAGAGGGTGACGTATCGCGGCAGCGTCGACTTCATGGCCGACGCCCGCCATCACGTGGGCAGCTACACCAAGCCCTGCCGGGGGTCGTTCGGCTGGCGCGACGACCATCAATTCTCGTTCGAGCTCAACGGCCTCGTCGCGCAGTACCTCGCGAACCCATCGGCCTACGAGCGGATGAAGCGAACCATTCCTCCGGCCCCGCCGGGCGACGGGGTGCGGTGGGGCGCCCTCGAGGCCTGTCCTGTGGAGGCCCCCGACATCGTTCGGCTGATCCACTGGGGTGCCGACACGATCGTCACCCAGCGGCTCGATCACATGCTCCTCAAGGAGCAGCTCGCCTTCTTCCTGCATGCCTGGCCGGCGTTGAAGCGATGGCTGCCGGAGCAGAACCGGGACGTCGTGCTCGCGTATGTGCGCGACGTCTGGGTGAAGCCCACGATCACCGGGCAGTACCCGTATGACACGATTCGCGAGAATCATGACCTGCTCGTCATCAAGACCGAGATCGGGACGACCAAGGGAGAGAATCCGCCCGGGCACTCCATCCTGCCGAACCTCCTCATGCACGAGGTCGCCGTTCGCGAGCGGCTCCCCGACGCCGATCGCTACCTCCGCGTGGCCCTCGATCAGGCCGCATGGGTCGTCGCCCACGTGGACTGGACCGACCCCCTGACGACGAAGGGCCAGCGGATGAGCGAGCACGTGGTGCTCGCGGGGCTGGGGATGATCCTTCGCCACCATGCATCCCGCGCTCCCGATGGCCTGGCCGCGAAACTCCGCGGCTGGGCCGACGTGGCCATCGCCCGCTCCGACAATCTCTGGGATTTCCGCATGCTGTCGGCAACGCAGTGGACCCCCACGGGATCCCAGGCCACCCACTGGAACGAACCGGGAAACGTGATGGGTTTCCCCTCATGTGCGCTGGCGGCGCTTCCGGCGGTCGATGACCCCGGGCGGCGCATCCGCCTCGAGCAACTGGTCTGGTCGCACGTCGACGACTGCTTCGGCCGGAACCCGTGCGGCCGGCACTTCTCGTACGACGCTCCACGGGAGATCGAGGGGGTGGAACACGGCTGGTACTCGTTCTACAAGGGGGGCATCGGGCAGCTGGAGAACTCGAGATTCGTCTTCGATGGCTCGCCGAAAAACGCCCACTATCCCTTCCATCCGGAAGTCGGGAACGTCGGTTGGACCGAGGGCTGGGTCGCCTTCAACTCCGCGTGGAACGCGAGCCTCGCGGCACTGGCGACCCACGACACGCAGCTGACCTGCGAACGCCGCGGCCGAGGCATCCTCGTCCGGCTCCGCGCACCGCTCGATTTCGACGAGCGCACGCGCGAGACGGGTGTCGTCACCGTCGTTCGGGACGGCGTGCCGGAGCCTCTGGAGGTGGTGGAGGAGGACGTCGACTCGGCCTGGCTTTCGGCCGTGATCGACGACGCCGCCGGCGTCACCCGGGTGACATACGGCCACGGTTTCTGGCAGACGGCGACCGACGTGCAGCCTGTTCCCTGAGTCGCCGGATCACGCAGCCCTGCGACGGCGAAGCATGATGACGGCGAGACCGACCGTGGCGAGCCCCGCCACCATCGTCGTCGGCTCGGGCACGATGACGAGGTCGCCCGTGGCTTGGTTGAAGGTGGCGACCTGAGTGCCCGACGTGAGCTGCCAGGATCCGCCGCCCATGTTCGTCCACGTGCCCGGGTAGGCCCCGCTCGAGATCACCCCGCCGAACGAACCCGTGGAGGCTCCCGTGAACGAGAACAGGTCGTACGTCGTGTTGTCGGCGACCAGTCCGGAGAAGGCGAGATCCAGCGTTCCGCCGTACACAAGACCGCCGGGCGACGTGATCGTCACGCCATCGTAGTCGGTGCCGCGAACGGATCCGGTGCCGAGCTCGAAGGCCGCCGTGCCACCGAGCGTGAGGCTGCCGAGCGTGAGCACGCCCGGGCTGTTGCCCGGCGTGAGGAGCCCGTTGACAGTCACGCTACCGCCAATGGTCCCGGTCCCCGCAAGGGTCGCGAGGGCGGCGACGGAGACGGCGGTGTTTCCGAGTTGTCCGTTGACGACGAGGGTGCCGTCGCTGACGGTGGTGGGGCCGGTGTAGGTGTTGACTCCCGAGAGTTCGAA
>CAIKWU010000392.1 GCA_903831155.1 uncultured Planctomycetaceae bacterium
GCCTCGGCCTTCGTGGCCTCGGCTCTCTCGGATGCCGACGGCGCTTCGCCATCCTGGCTGCGCTTGTCGGCATACGCCGGCTCCTGGGGCACGGGCAGCCCTTCACTGAGTTCGTGCCTGGGAGTGGGGCACGGGCAGCCCTTCGCTGAGTTCATGCCTGGGAGTGGTGCACGGGCAGCCCTTCGCTGAGTTCGTGCCTGGGATTGGTGCACGGGCAGCCCTTCGCTGAGTTTGTGCCTGGGAGTGGTGCGCGGCGAGTGAAAGCCGACCGGCCGTAAGGCCGCGGGCGCACCACGCTGGACACGGTGGCTTTTACCGGTTCACCCCACGCCTTACGGCGTTGGGCTTGTACAGACGGCCGAATCCCTCGCTGAGGGCGACGCGGCGCTGGGGCGATCCTCAGTTCGCCGCGCCCTGCAAGGCGTCGAGTTCCTTCGCGGCGGCATCCGCCTCCGTCTGGCGGGCCGCGATGAGGGCCTTCTTCTCGTCGGCGGCCTTCGCCGCCGCGGCCAGGGCGGCCGCGGCAGTGTCCGCCTCGGTCTTCGCCGCGGGCAGGCCGTTCTGAAGGCCCGCCATCTCCGCCCTGTGCTTTTCGAGCTGCGCGGTAACGTCCTTGACCTGCTGCTCGGCCTGGGCGATCGCCGCTGCAAGGCCCTCCGCCTGCTTCTGGAGGCCGTCTCGCTTCGCCGCGGCCGCCTGCAGTGCCTGGTCGTCGGCGCGGCGCTTCGCCTCCACCGTTCCCCACTCTGACTCCGCGGCCGCCACCGCCGCCTGACGATCGGCAACCGCCTTGGCGAGACGGTCGTACCCCGCCTGGAAGGCCACTTCGCCGAGCCAGCGGGCATGCACGGCCGCCGACTGTGCCACATCGTTTTTCAGCTCGACGACTCGAACCTCGGCCTTCTGCTTCTCCGGCTCCGGAGCCGCGGCGGCGGCGGCGGTCGCCTCGTCGAGCTTCGCCTTCGCGTCGGCCAGTGACTTCTCGGCGGCAGCCACGCGGTCGGCAAGCGAGGGGGGATTCGGATCGAGTGAACCGATGCGGGCCCCGTCGCCAACGTTGAACACACGGAGTTCGCCGGTCCAGTCGCCCACCACGAGCCGTCCGGTCTCGTCGCATGCCGCAACCGCCAGACCGATGTCAGGGCCTGCGTCGAAGGCCCGCTCCTGCGAGAAGTCGGTCTTCCAGAGCTTCGGCGTCTTGTCGCGGCCGACCGACACGATCCGGCCATCGCGGAGAAAGTCGACGGCCGCCACGCCGCCGCCATGAGCGGGAAACGCCTTCACGAGCGTGCCGTTCTCGGGTTCCCAGAGCCGGATCTGGCCGTCCTCGCAGGCCGTGGCGAGCAGGTTCGAGTCGCCACGCCACGCCACCGCCGTCACCGCGGCTGGGTGTGCCTGAATCGAGAGGAAGTCGCGGCCGGTCGCGGCCTCCCAGACAAACACGTTGCCGGCGCGGTCAGCCGTGGCAAGCAGCGCGCCATCGGGGCTGAACGCCACCGCCTGGATCCAGTCGGTGTGTTTGCCGAGGTCGTGGAGCTTTTCGCCGGTCTCCACCGACCAGATGCGGGCCACCTTCTGCGGCCCGCCGAGCGCCACGAGCCGCTGGTCGGGGCTGATGTCGGCGGCGAGCACGGCGTCGAGTTCGTCGCCCACCGTGCGGATCCGGCGGCCGTTCTTCACGCTCCAGATCGCGACCCTGCCGCTCTGCCCGCCGACGCCGCCCCCGGCGATCAGCAGGCCCCCGCCAGCACTGAACCGCACCACGTGCGGCCGCCCCTCCGGGAAGGGCAGGATGCCGACGAGATCGAGCGAGTCGCTGCGGTGGAGGAGCACCTGCTTCTGGCCGCAGGCGGCCACCAGCGGCACCCACGGACTCGCGGCGAGCGAGGCGCAGGCGTCGGGCTTTTCGCCGCGGCCTGCGGGCTCCAGCGGCAGCCGGCCCGGCAGCGGCAGCACTGCGGGTCGCTCAGCCGCGGGGGCCGTCATCGCCACCTCGACCTTCTTCGGGGCGACTGCCACGCTCCCCTTGTTCTCGAGCACGCCGCCGTCGATCCATGCTCTGAGCACCGCCCGCTCAGCGTCCGGAATCGGCGGCGCGTCGGGGGGCATCTTCGGCTCGTCGTCGTGATTGACCACGCGGAAGAGATGGCTCGCGGCCGCGTCGCCCGGCGCGATCACCTCGCCCGAACCACCGCCGCGCATGAGTGCCGCGTAGCTCGTCACATCGAGCCCCGCCGTCTTCTTGTCGGCGTTGTGGCAGGAGCCGCAGCGCTGCCGCAGCACCGGCAGCGCGTTGTCGACGAAGGTGACCTTGTCCTGAGCCGGAAGGGCTCCGGCGAGGCACGCCGCGAGGACTGCGGCGGAGACGCTGGTGAGGGCTGGGCGTCGCATCGGGCGGTTCAATGGTTGAAGACGAACTCACGGGAGTTGAGGATCGCCCAGAATCCATCCTCGAGCGCCTCGCGGAGCGCGGCCGGCGTCTGTCCGTCAACGCGAACCACCGCCATCAGACCGGCCGTCTCCTTCTCGGTGGGCTTCCGGGTGAGCGTCCGCAGGTAGAGCTCCTCGATCACCTGCTCGGGCGACCGGCCCGCGTCGAGCAGGCCCTTCACCACGCCCCCCTGGCGGATCTTCTGCTGCACGGTGTCGCCGTTGAGCAGGTGCAGGGCCTGCGAAAGGCTCGGCTCCATCTTCACCTCGCACGAGCAGGCGGTGGCCCGCGTGGCCCGGCCGAAGGTGGTGAGGAAGTAGGTGCTCGTGTTGCCGTCGGCGATCTGCACGGCCCGGGCGCCGAGCGGCAGCCCCTTGAACTTGTTCTGCGTGCCGGTGGCGTCGGTCATCACGTCGAGCAGCACCTCGGCGCGGATCCGCCGGAGCTGCGCCCGGGAAAAGTTGCGGTCGTCCTCGGCATTGGTGGCGTTTGGCCGGGACGACCGCTGGTAGGCCCGGGACGTGCAGATCTCGCGGATCAGCCGCTTGAAGTCGTAGCCGGAGTCGACGAAGCCCTTCGCGAGCGCGTCGAGGAGAGCCTCGTTCACCGGCGGATTGCTGACGCGGACGTCATCGACCTCGTCGACGACGCCCCGCCCGAAGAAGTGGGCCCATACGAGGTTCGTGAGGTTGCGGCCGAAGTGCGGGTTCTCCGGCGACGCCAGCCAGGCGGCGAGCACCTCGCGGCGGTCCTTGCCGGCGACGTCGGGCGCCGCGCCGCCGAGGAACTTCGGCGGCACCACCCGGCCGCCGACCGGATGCTTGACGTCGCCGCCGCCCGAGTTGAAGACGATCGTCTCCCGGGGATCCTCTCCCTGCTTGCGGCCGATCTGCGCGAAGAAGTTGGCGAAGCCGTAGTAGTCGTCCATCGTCCAGCGGTCGAACGGGTGGTTGTGGCACTGGGCGCACTGGATCCGCATGCCCATGAACACCTGGGCCACGTTCTCGGCGGTCTTGAGGGTGTCCCGCTCGTGCTGGAAGTAGTTGGTCGCTGGATCGGTGAACGTGCCCCCCTTCGCCGCGACGAGCTCGCGGACGAGGGCGTCGATCGGCGTGTTGGCCTCGATCCGTTCCTGGAGCCAGTCGTAGTACAGGAGCATCGCCTTGTAGCTGACCTGGTTCGGAACGGTGCGGATCATCAGCAGCTCCGACCACTTCATCACCCAGAGGTCGACGAACTCCGGCCGTGCGAGCAGCTGGTCGACGAGGTGGGCCCGCTTCTCGGGGTCGGGGCTCGAGACGAACGAGCGGTATTCGTCGGACGTGGGGAGCACGCCGCAGATGTCGAGACTGGCACGCCGGAGAAACTCCTCGTCGGTGCAGGAGTCGGACGGCGTGATCCGCAGCTTCCGGAGCTTGGCGTCGACCAGTTCGTCGATCCGGCCGGTCCCCGGGGGGGCGGGCCAGTCGTAGACGAGGCCCTTCGGCAGCGAGATCACCTGCGAGCCGACGGTGTGGGTCTCGAAGCGGGCCATCACGAAGGCCTCGCCCCGCAGGCCCGCCGTGACGAGCCCGGAGGCATCGACCTTGGCGGCCGCGTCGTTGTTGGAGAGGAACACGGCCAGCGAGGTGACGTCACGGTCGGTGCCATCGGCGTATCTCGCGAGGACCGTGAGCTGCTGCGTCGCACCCGGGCCGTCGAGCACCGCCTCGACCGGATGCAGTTCGACCGCGACCACCGCGGGGGTCGGCCCCGGATCGTTCCTCGCCCCGGTCTCCAGCCACCGCTTCAGCGTCGCGTAATCCTCGTCGGCCACCTTCAACTTCGCGCCGCCGGTGTGCGGCACGGTGTTGGTGGCCTTGGTGAGCAGCAGGCTCTCGGCCGGCAACGCGAGATTCACGCGGCGGCCGGGCTGTTCGCGGGTGAGCCTGTGATAGTCGGCCTCCGGGTCGAAGCCGAAGAGCGAGAGCCGGAAGCCGTCCTTGCCCCGCGCGGAGCCGTGGCAGCTGCCGGCGTTGCACCCCTGCCGCATGAAGATCGGCATCACGTCGAGTCGGAAGCTCAGGTCGGGCGTCTGGCCGGCCCGCTCCACGTGGACGGGCACCGACACCTTCTGGTCCCCGACCGCGAGCGTCACGGCGGTGTCGCCGTCGGCCAGCGGATGGAGCGTGCGTCCTTCGAGCCGGACCTTCGTGGCGTCGCCGACGCTGATCGTCGCCTGCGTCGAGACGTCGCGGGTGAGGCCGTCGGCCTCCACCAGCTGGGCCACCAGCGACTGGCGATCCCGCGCCGTCGAGAGATGCACGGCGGGAGGGAAGACGCGGAGGGTCGCCGCGTCGGCGGCAGCGGCCATCAGCAGCAGGGCGGCGAGCAACGCAGCGATGCGATTCATGGTGAAGTCCCCTTCGCCTGCTGCCTGAGCTGCTCGAGCCGCGACGCGGGCCTGGCGGCCTGCTGCGATGCCGGGGGGGCCGCGGCCGGCTGCGGCGGGCCGGTCGGCTTGATGATCTTCAGTTCGACGCTGCCGGCGTTGATTCTCGCCGGCTCGCCGGCGACCGGGGTGACGAACTCCACCATCACGGTCTTGTGGTTGCCGGCGGGGCTCTTTTCCGTCGTCGCCACCGGAAACACGATCTCGGCGGTGTCCTTCGTGAACTTCAGCTCCGGGGCGGTCGTCTCCGGCGGCAGGCCCAGCAGCCGGGCCGTGGCCTCGCCCTCGAACGGCCGCGGGTGCGCGAGCGTGCAGGCGATCCTCGCCTCCTGCCCCTGCTCGCAGGCAGCCCGCTTGATGGTCGCGGTGGTGAAGGGTTCCGCCACCTCCAGGTTCACCGGCGCCGAGGCCACCCACGCCGTCCCGTTCACGTCGCCGCTGGCGATCGCGAACACGGGCCAGGTGCCGGTCGCCGCCTTCGCGTCGGCGTTGACGAGGTAGACGCCCTCGGTCTTGTCGGGGGGAATGGTGATCGACGGCGGGCAGCTCACGCCGCCGGGGCGGAATGGAAACTCCACCGTCACCGGCTTGTCGAATCCCGCGCCCCGCTTCACGACCACGCGGAGATCGAGGGCCCCGTTGCGGAGGAGCGGCGCCTTCGGCTGGACGAGCTCGATCGAATACGGAACGGCATCGACGACGGCGACGGCGAGCTTCGAGACCCGGGCCGAATAGTGAACGGCGTTGTTGGGGTCGCCGAGCACGAAGTCGGCGGCGTTCTCGAAGTGGCCGCGGACCCCCGCCTTGCCCTCGGGATCCTGCTCGGTCACGTGCCGCGCCTCGAGCGAGACCAGCTTCCCGGCCACCGGCGCGTCGGCCGCCGCCTCGAACACCACCGGCACCTGCACCTGCCCCGCCTTGATCGGCGGCGCCGTCATCGTGAGGCCTGCCGGCAGGTCGGCGATGCCGAGCACGAGATCGCCGTCGAAGTTGGTCCGGGTGGCGTTCACGAGCACGCCATACCGGTTGCCCCTCGGCACGAACACCGTCTGTCGAGTCTGCGAGTAGCGGTCGATCCGTGGAATGCTCAGGGCCAGCCTCGGCTCGGGAGGGGCAATCTCCACGCGGTACACGAAGTCGGGCCTGCCGCGGCCGAGATGGTCCTTCACGCGGACGAGATACTCGCCGTCGGCGGGCACGTCGAACCGGACGACCGAGTCGGGGCCCTTCGAGTCGTCGTTGCCGGCGACGTTGCCGCCGTCCGCCTTGAGAAGGTTCACGACGGGGTCGAGCCCCGACCGCAGCCGCCTCGCGAAACACTCGACCTCGAGCGTCTGCCCCTTCTTCGCGGCGAAGCGGAAGTGATCGACGTCGCCGGGCCCGCCGATGACGCCGTTGAACGAAGCCGCCGCATCGGCCGCGGTGGCCTTGGCCGGCTCGTCGTTCGGCTCCTGCTCCAGGGCGTTGCCGGCGGCCGAGATGCGGAAGGGCAGGGGCGTGGGGCAGGGGCCGCCGTCGTCGCTCACGCCGAGCCGGTGATTCGAGCCGACCGGCCCGGCTGGAACCTCGATCTCCCGCTCGATCGGCCCCGAGGCGTCGCCGAGGAACGCCACCTTCAGCTTCTCGCCGGCCCTCCCGCCGGCGGGGAACACGGCCGACGGCCTGGGAAACGTGCCCACGTGCAGCCGATAGCGGGAGGAGTCGTCACCACCGTAGGAGGCCTCGCGAACCTGGACGACGTATCGGCCGTCCTCGGGAGCGAGCACGGAGAGGATGCCGTCCTGGAGCGTCGCGGGGGAGTCGTCGGCGGCGGCGAGCTCGCCTCCCCTCGGATCGAGGATCGCGATCCACGGGTCGAACCGGTGGCTCCCGAGCCGCAGCCCCTCGACCTCCACGGAGAGCCGCTGGCCCTTCTTCACGTCGACGGCGAAGCAATCGACGTCCTCGACGGTCGCGATGCCGTGGACGGTGTGGTTGAGCGGCACGGCCTGGGCCTTGTCGGGGGCGCTATTCGGCTCGGCCTCGTCCACCACGGGCAGCAGGCCGACCCAGAAGGAACGGAACTCGGTGATGCCCGAGGCGGTCCGCACCTGCACGAGCTGCTCGCCCGCGGGGCACGCCTCGGGCACGTGGAGCACCGCCCGGAACGACGAGCCGTCGGTGCCCGACACGAGCGACTTCGCCGTGATGCCGTCGTCGCCGTGGAAGAGGATCTCCTGCGCGTCGCCGAGCCGCTCGCCGCGAAACTCCAGCTCCCGGTCGCCGCCCCGCTGCACGCCGCGGGGCAGGATCACCGAGAGGCTCGGCGAGGCGGCCAGCGCGGGGTGCCCCGCCAGCATGAACCCGACCAGCACGACCATGACGCGAGTGAGGGGCCGCCCGTGCCCCGAGAGCCGGGCTATGGGAGCGAGCGAAGCCTGGAGGGCGAAGCGAAGCGGACATGCAGC
>CAIKWU010000393.1 GCA_903831155.1 uncultured Planctomycetaceae bacterium
CCTTCGCAACCGCCCGCAGCGCGGCGAGCGACGGACCCTTGCGGATCACGAGCGGCGCACCCGCCTTGGCCAGGGCCGCCGCCAGCCGCTCGAGCGACTGATGCAGCCACCACCGTGACGCGGCGCCAGGCTCCCAGGGATTCTCCTCGTCTGGCGCCCAGATGAACACGGGCACGACAGCCCCGCGTTCCGCCGCCGCCAGCAGCGCCGGGTTGTCATCAAGCCGCAGGTCGCTTCGAAACCAGACGATGGTCGCGGGTGCGGTGGACTTCGCCATGCGTATTCTCCGGTGGCCGCCGAGAATACCCGATCGCGTCGCTAGCGACCCTCCGCCGCCCAACGCTTCATCGTGGCGATGTTCTCTTCCGTGATCTGATTCCCCTGGCCGAGGTAGACTCGCATGTCGCTGTCGTACATCGCCTCGGATTCGGGATGGTTGTCGCCGGTCTCGATCATCCAGCGATCGAGGCGGTCACGGAGCGCGGCCAGAGCGTTGGCATGCCCCGGATCGGCAGCCAGATTCGTCAACTGCCACGGGTCGTCGCGCCAGGCGTAGAGTTCCTCCTCGGACCGCTCCGGGGCAAACAGCAGTCGCTCCGTCACTTCCGGCAGCGAGCGGGCTTCGTGCAGCTCCCGAAGCCGCTTCAGGATGAGCTTCCCATCCTTGTAGGCGTTGGGCTGGAGGTGGGGTCGCCGCGGATAGAAGTTGCGGATGTAGAGGTACTGCTCGGTCCTCACGCTTCGGATTCGATCGACCGTCTCGTCGCAGCGATCGCGGGCCGCGAACACGGCATCCCGAGCGACGTATTCCTTCGCGAAGAGATCACGACCCCGCATCCAGGACGGCACCGGAATGCCCGCCACCGCCAGCGACACTGCGGCGAGGTCGATGTGTTCCACGAGATCCTCGCGGACAGCACCAGCCGGAATGCCGGGCCCGCAGACGATTAGCGGCACATGCGTTCCCTCGTCGTAGAGAAACTGTTTGCCCCGGGCATGGCTGATGCCGTGGTCTGTCATGAAGGCGACGACCGTAGTGTCGAGGAGGCCCTCGCGCTCCAGCCGGGCGAGCACTTGGCCAACCTCGGCGTCGGTGAACCGGACGGCATCGAAATAGGCCGCGCGGTCGGCCACGAGCACGGGATCGTCGGGGAGATGCGGGGGCATGCTGACGGTGGCACTGTCCGTCCGGCCGCCGAGCTCCGCATCGGCGCGGCTGGCAATCTGCTCCCCGCCTCGCTGGCTTTCTCGCAGCTTTCCGCCCAAGAGCGTCACCTGCATGAAGAACGGCTGACCAGGGCGGCGACCCGACCAGTCAGCCCCGTCGTACATGCCGGCATCCCACTCAAAGTTGTAGTCCGTCTTGCCGCCGCCCTGCGCCGCTTGGCCCGTCCAGTTGGTGCCCTTCCCGCGGTGCTCGCCACTTCCGATGCAGGTGTAGTAGCCGGCCGCGCGAAATAGCTCGGGAATCGGCCGCACGTCTTTCGGCAGCCGAATCGTGAGTTCTCCGCGACCGCTGCGATGGTGCTCGGCACCAATCGCCGTCTGTTCCATGCCGGTGATCAGCGCCGAACGGCTCGGCGAACAGACCGGGGCGGTGACGTAGGCGTGCGCAAACCGCGTGCCCTCACGGGCGAGCCGGTCGACGTGGGGAGTGGCAACAGCCGTCTCACCGTAGCAGCCGAAGTTCGGCGACATGTCGTCGGCCACGATCCAGACCACGTTTGGCCGCTCGGCGACGGCCATCCCGGCGACTCTGAGTGCGACGCCCAAGGCCAACACGACTCGCTTCATGCCCAAGCCCATGATCCCTCTCACGATCTCACTCCCTCACTCCCGCCTGGCGGCGCGGCGAGCGCCGCGTGGAGAATCTCGACGGGGTGCAGCGCCCGCCGGCCCGTGCCGTCGGCGATCTGGTGGCGACAGCTCGTTCCGGGAGCGGCGATCAGCGTCAGCCGCTCCGCCGATCGCACGAACGGAAAGAGCACCAGTTCCCCGATCTTCATCGAGATCGAAAAGTGCTCGCGGCCGTAGCCGAACGACCCCGCCATCCCGCAGCAGCCGCTGGGGATTGTCTCCACCGAGTAGTTCCGCGGCAGGCTAAGGATCGCAGCCGAATCGGCGACACTCGACAGCGCCTTCTGGTGGCAGTGGCCGTGGAGGGCGATCCGCCGCGAGGCAGAGGTGAACGCATCGGCCGTGATCCGCCCGCGGTGGGCCTCGCGGGCGAGAAACTCGTCGATGAGCAACGCCCGGCCCGCCAGCCGCCGCGCAGCGTCGGCGAGCGGTGCGGGCACGAGGTCGGGATATTCGTCACGGAACGAGAGGATCGCCGACGGTTCGATGCCCACCAGCGGCGCGTCGTCGCTGATGACCGGGTCGAGGAGTTCGACGTTGGTCGTTGCCAGATCGCGGGCGGCCCGAACGAGCCCCGTGGAGAGCTGGGCCCGGCCGCTGTCCACGTGCCG
>CAIKWU010000394.1 GCA_903831155.1 uncultured Planctomycetaceae bacterium
ATCGGCGGGCTCGTGGGGTTTCTCGGAGCGAGTTTCGTCGAGATCGTGCGGGTCAGCCTGCGGGAGGCGCTCGCGGCAGAGGGGCCGCAGGCCGGCATCGACCGCTAGCCCGTGGCGGTGGAACGCCCCGCCAGACCGTGGTACAACGGGCCTTTCCGTTGGCGACAACCGTCCGCCACGGCTCAAGGAGATTCTCATGGCAAAGCCCCACCGCCGCCTGAAGAAGGCCAACCACGGCGCCCGGCCCGCGAACAGCAAGGCCCGCAAGGCAAAGCGGCGACACATCCGCACCTGACCCGCCCGGCCGGTTCCCACCGCCCCTCCCGACGGAGGAGAGCCCGACAATGGCCCCCCGCGACTACATCATCCATCCGAGCGAGTACGACCTCGACAGGGTGGTCGCCGACATCCACGAGATCCGCCGCTGGAATCGGCAGCGGTTCGAGATGGAGCAGCTCACGGCGATCGTCCACGAGGACCTCTCTCGCGGACTCTGCGTCGGCTACAAGGACGTCACGGCCGACGAGTTCTGGGTGCGGGGGCACTTTCCCGGGGTCCCGCTGATGCCGGGGGTGCTGATGTGCGAGGCGGCCGCGCAGCTGTCGAGCTACTACACGCAGCGGCACAACCTGCTCGATGCGCAGGTCATCGGATTCGGTGGCCTCGAGGAGGTGCGGTTCCGCGAGCCGGTCGTTCCCGGTGACCGGCTCGTGATCGCCGTGGAACGGGTGCGGGTCCGCCCCCGCGCGATGATCGTCTGCCGGTTCCAGGGGCTCGTCCGCGAGAACGTCGTCGTGGACGGCGTGATCAAGGGCGTGCCACTGCCGATCGACGTGCTCGAGCCGGCCAACCGGGCCGCCGCGACCTGATCCCGAGCCGCCGGTGGCGATCCGCCACGGGCGACGACCGCCTGCGAGGCGACCGGATTCCGCCATGCCCCGTCGCCCACCACGCAAGCCCGACCCGGCGGTCGACCTGTCGACGCACCTGCTCGCGCTCGCCGCCCTCCCCAGCCCCTGCGATCCGGCCACGCTGTTCCCGACGCGAGCTCCCGTGGAGCTCGAGGTCGGCAGCGGGAAGGGGCTGTTTCTCGCGACCGCATCGGGGCGGTCACCCGACCGCAACTTCCTCGGCGCCGAGCTGGCCGTCGGCTACGCCCGCCTCTGCGCCGGCCGGCTCGCCTCGGCGGGCCGTACCAACGCCCGCATCATCCAGGGCGATGCCACGTTCCTGGTGCGATGCCTGCTGCCCGATGCCTGCCTCGGTGGCATGCACGTTTACTTTCCGGATCCGTGGTGGAAGGCCCGGCACCGCAAACGCCGCGTGCTCTCGGCCGAGTTCCTCCGGCACGCCGGCAGGGTCCTGCCGGCCGGCGCCACCCTGCACGTCTGGACCGACGTGGAGGAGTATTTCGACGAGTCGATGGCGTTCGCCGCGGCGACCGACCTGTTCGCCAAGCCGCGCGAGGAGGACGCCCCGCCGCCGGAGCACGACCTCGACTACCGCACGCACTTCGAACGCCGCACGCGTCTGGCAGGCGCTCCGGTCTGGCGGGCGGCCCTCGACCGCAACGACCGACCCGCCGACTGCATCAGGCAGCAGCCCGCGGGCTGACCGTGGTTCAGCGGGCCGCCTCGTAGGTCCGCCCCGCGATCCCTCGCGCCGTCTGGCCGACCGCGATCTCGTAGAGCCGCTCGCCCGCGGGCGTCGGGTATCGGCCGGTGATGCAGGCCTGGCAGAGCTCGCGGTCATCGAAGCCGATCGACCTCGCCACCGCCTCCACCGGCAGGTAACGGAGCGAGTCGGCACCGAGGCGGGCGGCCATCTCGGCCTGCGCGGCCTCGGTCAGGAGGCCGTCCGGCATGAACTCCGGCGCGAAGAGCTCGTCGATGGTGGACATGTCGATGCCATAGAAGCAGGGGGCCACGATCGGCGGGCAGGCGATGCGGACGTGGATCTCCCGGGCCAGCCCGAGCGACCGCATCCGTCCGAGCAGCACCTTCATCGTGGTGCTCCGCACGATCGAGTCCTCGACGAGGATCACCCGGCGGCCCTCGAGCACCTCGCGGAGCGGCGTGTACTTCGTTTCCGCCTTCTGCCGGCGGCTCGCGGCGCCGTCGATGAACGTGCGGCCGGTGTAGCGGTTGCGGATCAAGCCCTCGACACAGGGAATCGAGAGCCGGTAGGCCATCGCGTCGGCCGCCGCCTTGCTGGTGTCGGGCACGGGCACCACCACGGTGTCACCGTCGATCGGCACCGTCTCGACCCGCGCCAGTTCCTCACCCAGCCGCTTCCGGGAGAGATACACGCTCCGCTCGTCCATCGTGCTGGCCACGTTGGCGAAGTAGATCCACTCGAAGAAGCAGTGCGCCCGTCGCGGGGCGGTCGCGAACCGTTCGACCCGCACGTCGGCGCCGTCGACGATCAGGGCGGTGCCCGGCTCGAGCGACCGGATCGACTCGGCGGGAAATCCGAGATTGAGCAGTGCCACGCTCTCGCTGGCGGCGGCGATGAGCGGACCGAGCCTCGCGTACTCCATGGGGCGGATGCCCAGCGGATCGCGGGCCACGATCAGCCGGCCACAGGCGTCGAGGATGGCGAGGTTCCAGGCGCCGTCGAAGCGGCGGGAGATGGCGGCCAGCAGGTCGACCGGATCGGGATCGGCGTCGCCGGCGAGCTCCCGGCCGAGGGCGTGCATGATCACCTCGGTGTCATTGTCGCGGGCGAGGTGCTTGTCGCCATCGGCGAGGATCTCGGCCCGGAGCTCGGGGTAGTTCGCCAGCTGCCCGTTGAAGCCGAAGGAGAACCACTTCCGCTTCTCGATGTGCGGCCGTTCGAGCGGCTGAGCGTAGCCGCGATCGTCGGCGCCGCAGGTCGCGTAGCGGACGTGGCCGATCGCGGCCCGGCCCGCGTGCTGCTCCATGAGGCTCTCGAACTTGCCCCGGTGGCTCATGCGAAACACCTCGCTCACGCTCCCCACTTCCTTGTAGGTGGCGAGCAGCTGGCTGCGGGCCGGATTCCAGGCGGTCATGCCCGCCGACAGCTGGCCGCGGTTCTGGATGTCGAGGAGCATCCGGGGCATGAGCCGCGACACCTCGTCGGGCCCGTGGGAGGTGCACAGGGGGCTCGGTTCGCCGCCGGGGAGGTGGTAGATCGCGGCGAGGCCACATTCGTGATGAAGGTCGCTCATCGCTGCGGAGCCTCGGCGGGAGGGGCGGGCACGTCGGACGTTCGCGCCATCATAATAGGGGCGGCTCGTCCACGGCCTCAACGCCCCGGCCCGGGGCTCGGGGTTCAAGCCGGCGAACGCCGCGAGACCGGCGCCGCTGGCCCCGCGAGGGCCCTCGCGGGTACCATACGCGGTTTCGCGCCGGCCCGTCCGGCCGCCCCTTCTCCCCTCACCATGACCGACCCGCTCCGCCAGCAGATCGCCGACGCCGCCGGAACGATCGTGGTGAAGGTGGGCACACGCGTGCTCACGGGCCCCGACGGGCTGCTCGACGCCGCACGCATCGAATCGCTCGGCCGTCAGATCGACGCGGTCGCATCCGGGGGGCGGCGGGTGGTGCTCGTCAGTTCCGGCGCCGTCGGCGCCGGGATGGGCCGCATCGGTCTCGACCAGAGGCCCACGGAACTGGCGCGGCTGCAGGCAGTGGCCGCCATCGGCCAGAGCTGCCTGATCGAAGCCTACGAGCGGGCGCTCCGCGGCCGGGGGCGGCACGTGGGGCAGGTGCTCCTCGTGGCCGACGACCTCCAGGACCGCGCCCGCTACCTCAACATCCGCAACACCCTGCTCACGCTCCTGGACTAC
>CAIKWU010000395.1 GCA_903831155.1 uncultured Planctomycetaceae bacterium
GCGAACGCCAGGGCCACGGACGACAGGACATCGAGCCCCAGCAGGCCGGCGGCGGTCGCGAGGGCCGCCCCGGCCGCCACGGCGGTGATTCCGGCGATGCCGTCGATGCCGTCCATGAAGTTGAAGGCGTTGGTCATCCCCACGACCCAGAGGAGCGTGAGCGGCCAGGCGGCGAGTCCCAGATCGATCCGCCCCAGCGAGCCGAGATTCAGCTCCCGCAGCGGGCCGAGCAGCGCCGTGGCGGCCACCGCCGCCGCGAGGTGCACGCCAAACCGCACGCGGTTGCGGAGCGGGGCGAGGTCGTCGAGCCAACTCACCGTGGCGATCGCGATGGCCGGCACCATCACCGACGCGAGCGGCCTCCACGCCTCAGGCGAGAGCACGGCCGCGACGATCGCCGCCCACGACGTGACCCCGACGATCGCCAGACCGCCGCCGCGGGGCGTGGCCCGCGTGTGGCTCGAACGGGCATTGGGCCTGTCGATCACGCCTTGGGCCGCGGCCCAGCCGACGAGCCACGACGTGGCCGCCGCGGAGGCCACATAGGCGACCGCGAACCAGGCGGCCAAAACGGCGACCGGAGACCAGACGCTCACGCCACCTGCTTGGCGTTGGCGATCACGTCGCAGACCTCGCGGACGACCGCGTCGTCCACGTGGCCGCCGATCGGGAGGGCGAGGCTGCGGGCCGCGAGCACGTCGGTCGCGGGAAGCGGACGCATCCGGTCGTGGAAGTGCTCGTAGGCCGTCTGCCGATGGCAGGGCGGATCGTAGTAGGCACGGGTCTCGATCCCCTTGGCGGCGAGGGCCCGCCGCAGGGCGTCGCGGGTCATGCCGAACCGGGTGGGGTCGACGGTGATCGAAAAGTCCTTGTGGCTCGAACGGGCGCCGGGCATGCTCTCCACGAATCCGATTCCCGGAAGCTCGCGAAGCTCCCGGCGGTAGAGCGAGGCGAGCTCGTTTCGCCGGTCCGACACCTGATCGAGGATCTCGAGCGACGCCAAGGCCGTGGCCGCGCTCAGCTCCGGCATCCGCCCATTCACGCCCGGAAAGAGGGCGTCGTAGGAGCCGTCGTTGCCATACTCGCGGCCGAGCCGCACGAAGTGGGCGAGGCAGTCGCAGTTGGTGGCTACGATGCCCCCCTCGCCGGCCACGAGCAGCTTCGTGGGCGACAGGCTGAAAACCTGCGCGGTGGCCCCGGCACCGACCGGCCGGCCGTGGACGCTCGCCCCGAACCCATGGGCGGCGTCGATCACCAGCGGCAGGCCGTGTTCGTTGGCCACGGCCTCCAGCGCGGGGATGTCGCAGGGGTTGCCGAAGTTGTGGCACGCGGCAATCGCGACAGTCCGCGGCGTGATCGCGGCGCGGATTGCCTGGGGCGTGACGTTGGTGGTCTGCGGATCGACTTCGACGAACACCGGTCGCAGATTGTTCCAGACGATCGCGGCGGCGGCGGCAAGGAATGTAAAGCTCGGCATCACCACCTCACCGAGTGGCTCGGAGCGGCTGCCTGTGCGAACCACGCCGAACCGCGAGAGGGGCTCCATCGTCGCCACGGGGCACGCATCGACCGCGGAGCGGCGGCTCCGGCAGCTGCCCGCGGAGAGGTCGAGCGCCCGGTAGACGAGCATCAGCCCCACGGTGCAGCTGCTCACGGCCACCGCGTGCCGCACGCCGAGCCGCTTCGCGATCGCCTGCTCCAGCCGCTCGCAGTAGGGCCCCTTCGTGAGCCGCCCGCTGCGAATGATCTCGTCGAACGCAGGCTGGAGCGACTCCGCCGAGGGAAGCGCCGGTCGCACGAACGGCACACGGATCCCCTGCCGCGAGGGATCGCCGGCGGCATGGACCTCGGGAATCAACTGGAACGTTTCGCGTTTCATAGGCATCCGAGCACCGGAGTCAAAACGGCGGTTGCCCCACGCCTTACGGCGTTGGGCTTGCACACAGAGAGGAACAGATCTTGCACGGGGCGATCATTTGGCATGGGTCCGCTGCTGCGGCAGCGGATCGCCTCCGCGCTCAGGGGCGGCGTATTCCGGCACCAGGTCGCGAAGCCGGGCCCGCACCACCTCGGGCTTCTCTTCGAGCACCTCGGCGAGGTCGTCGAGCAGCGACTCCACCGCCAGCAGGTCGGCCGGGCGATGCATCGCGCAGAAGACCTTCGGGTGCCGCGTGGCCACCCGCCGCTCGTCGTCGAAGTAGAGCTCCTCGTAGAGCTTCTCGCCGGGGCGGAGGCCGGTGTAGACGATCTCGATGTCGTCGGGCTCGAGGCCCGAGAGCGCGATCAGGTCGCGGGCGAGGTCGATGATCTTCACGCTCTCGCCCATGTCGAGCACGAAGATCTCGCCGCCTTCGCCCTGCGTGGCCGCCTGGAGCACGAGCTGCGAGGCCTCCGGGATCGTCATGAAGTAGCGTTCGATGCCTGGATGAGTGACCGTGATCGGGCCGCCGCGGCGAATCTGCTCCTGAAAGGTGGGCACCACGCTGCCATTGCTGGCGAGCACGTTGCCGAACCGGACGACGATGAACTTCGTCCGTGACGCGGCGGAGAGCGCCTGCACGAACCGCTCGGCGAGGAGCTTCGAGCAGCCCATCACGCTCGTCGGGTTCACCGCCTTGTCGGTCGAGATCGACACGAACACGCGGACCCCGTGCTGTTCGGCGAGCCGCGCCATCAGCCGCGTGCCGAACACGTTGTTCTTCACCGCCTCGGCGGGATTCCACTCCATCATCGGCACGTGCTTGTGGGCGGCGGCGTGGAACACCACCTCCGGCACGTGCGCCAGCATGATCTGCTCCATCCGCGGCTCGTCGGTGACGTCGGCGATCAGCGGCTCGAACGCGGGCCGCGGCTCGAGCCGCCCGAACTCCTGTTCGACCAGGAACAGCGAGTTCTCCGCCCGCTCCACGAGCAGGAGCTTCTTGGGGCCGAAGCGGAGCACCTGCCGGCAGATCTCGGAGCCGATCGAACCGCCCGCGCCCGTGACCATCACGGTACGGCCCTCGACGAGCGCCCGGATCGCCGAGTCGTCGAGCTGCACCGGCTCGCGGCGAAGGAGGTCCTTGATCTCCACCGAGCGGAGCTGGACGTGCGACGGATCCCGGGTGGCGCTGAGCAGTTCGTCGATCCCAGGCAGCACCTTCACCGCCGTGCCTGCCGCGGCACAGTCGTCGAGCAGCTTCCGAAATCGCCGCCCCGTGAGCCGGCCCGACTGGACGATCACCTCATCGACACCGCGACGAACCACCTCCCGGCCGGCGTCCTCGACCGTGCCGAGCACCTCGCGACCTGCCACCCGGGAATGCTGGAGGTGCGGATCGTCATCGAGAAAGCCGCAGATCACGTAGGGGCTATGGGACGCGGCCGTGAGGTTGCGGGCGATGAGCTCACCGGCGTGGTCGGCACCGACGATCAACGCCGACTTCGCCTTGTGGCGATCGAAAAGCGGCCTGAGTTCCTCGCGAAAACTCCGCCATAGAGTGCGCAATCCGCCCACGAGCATGATCGTGGCGGCCC
>CAIKWU010000396.1 GCA_903831155.1 uncultured Planctomycetaceae bacterium
GCGTTGAGCGTGTCCTGGTACGACGCGGTCGTCACCGTCTGGTTGCCGATGGCGAGGGTCCCGCTGGCACTCGGACCGCCGCGATGGATGTAGCCGAAGGCGAAGGCGGTGCCCGAGTAGGTGGCGTTGGCCCAGTCGTAGCCGGTTCCGGTGACCGCGATCGTGCCGCTGCCGATCGCCGTGGTGCCGGTGGTCCGGCTCGCGCCGGGCACGGAGCGGAATGTCAGCGAGGCGGTGCCGCTGTTGGGGCCGGTGGTGGCACCGTTGAGGCCGGTGACCACCTGGGTGGTCCCGCCGACCGACAGATACGGGTTGGGCAGTCCGGAGAGCGAGTTGATGCCGCCGTTCGTCGTGCCCGCCACCGTGAGCGCCTGCGTCACCGTGTTGGAGGTGACGAGGGCCGTGTTGACGATCGGCGTGGTGGCCGAGAGCGTCGTGCCCACGCGGTAGTTGCCGAATCGAACGGCGTTCGTTCCGAGCGTGTAGGTCGCAAGCACCGTGCCCGAGGCGACCAGCGTCGTGCCGGCGGTGCCGTCGGCGTTCGTGTCTTCGATCCAGTAGGTGGTCGGCGCGTCCGAGCCGCTCAGCGTGATCTTCGCCGCTCCCTGCTTGATGAAGTAGTTGTCGACGTTCGTGGTCGTGAGCACGATCGAGTAGCCCGCCGTCGTCGGCGTGACGATGGTGGGGAGCGGCGTGCTGATGAACTGAAACTGGTTGGTGAGGGATGATGCGGGAATCGTGGCCGACGTGAGGACGTTGCCCGTCCCACCGAGGCCGTCGAAGATCCGCATGATGACCGGCGAGACCGTCACGCCCGCGTTCCCGCCCTTGACGTTGACGTCGACGGCCGTGAGCGTGATGCCGTTCTGGACGCCCGTCTGCGTGATCCCGAAGTTGAACGTCCGCACGAGGGTGCTGTTGAAGAAGATCTGGGCACCGGTCTGCGAGCCGACCGAAATCATGTCCGCCCGACTGGTGGCCGAGGGGAGCAGGGCGATCAGAATCCACGTGAGCAATCGAAGGCGGGCGCGGTTGAACATCGGGGGGGCTGACCTGAAGGCGGGTGGGGCGCCGTGGACACGGCCACGGATCGCTCCCTGCCGTGAGGTATGCGCCTACCGTGCCAAACGGCCGAGTCGCGACGGATTTGGCCCGATTCGCTTCGAGGGCGGTCAGCAACTCTGGAACGGTTTCAGCCGCAAATCGTTGCCCAGAAGGGAATAACGTCGGTTTTTGCCAGGCCGCGGCGGTCGAGAGGACGGCCGAAGAGCGAACGCGACGGTGCGGTCTGCGCACCGATCCAAGCAGCTCTCGGGTCGCGGGCGGGGCGAGTCGCCCCACCTGATGGGGCGATTCACGCCAGCGCGCGGTGTCGAACTGGAGCGAATCGCTCCAGTGTGTCGGCGCAGCACCGGGCCACGTTCGCGTTTATTCTCGCGAAACAGCAAGGTTTGGGGCGTTCGAGGGTGTCCCCAGTGCCGGGGATACAGTGCGATCCGCGTGCCAAACGCTTGACTTTTCTGGAATCAGCGCGTCGCGACTGCGAGTTCGGCCACATAGCGGCCGACGTCGGCGAGCAGGGCGTCGTGCGGCTGGCCGGAGGCTTCCGCGATCCGGCGGACGAGCGCGGAGCCCACGATCACAC
>CAIKWU010000397.1 GCA_903831155.1 uncultured Planctomycetaceae bacterium
GTCCCCGTGCAGCCGGCGTAGTTGGTGGGGCCGAAGAGCTCGGCGACGGGCTGGGCCGCGTCGCTCGGGCAGAGAAACAGCGGGACGGTGACCCTCACGATCGGCTTGTTCTGCGGCGCGATGTCGCCGGCCGAGAGGCCGATGTAGAGCGGCACGGAGAGATCGAGGCCGCGGAGCAGCTGCTCCTGCTCGTAGTAGGGTGCGAGGTGCGCGAGGACCGACCAACGGAAGAACTGGTGGGGGAAGTCGGGCCGCTCATCCCACTGTCTCGATTCCGCGCCGATCGGGAACCGGCCGCGGGCAGACTCGTGGCCGGCGGCCGCGAGGCCGACCTGCCGCAGGTTGTTGACGCAACTGGAGCGGCGTGCCGACTCACGGCCCGCCTGCACCGCCGGCAGCAGCAGCCCCATGAGCGTGGCGAGGATCGCCACGACCACCAGGAGCTCCACGAGCGTGAAGGCACGAGGGCGGCTCATCGCTGCCTGCGGCGGCCGATGAACCAGGCCGCACCGAGGGCGGCGGGAATCGAGGCGGCGAACACCGTCGGCTCGGGCACGGCCGCGACCGCGGCGATGCCGCCGATCTGCCCGAGGCCCGAGGCGTAGGTGTCCCGCAACGTGCCGTCGCTGCTGAAGGAGTAAATCGAGCCGGACCCCGACGGGCTGCCCGCGAGCAGGCCGCCATCGGACAGCAGCGCCAGGGCACCGACTTCGAACGGAGCCCCGACGGAGGCATGGGAAGTGGTGGCGTCGGTCGCGAGGTCGGTGCGGAGCACCTGGCCGTTCATGATGCTGGCCGTGTAGAGGGTGGAGCCGTTGATCGCCAGGCCCGTGGGGCCGGCGAGACCGCTCGATCCACTGGCGATCACCTCGCCCACGTAGGTGCCTGCGGCATTGAAGCGAACCACCGGCCCGCTGGCGATGCCGGAGCCGAAGTTGTAGGTCTGGTTCGAGACCAGCAGGTCACCGTTCGCCGCGAGCGCGATCCCGGGGCTGCTGGCGAGTGAGCCGCCGGTGGTGTAGTCGCTCGTCGCGATCACGCCGCCCGTCGCGTTGCTCACCTTCACGATCGGGCCGGTGTTGCCGAAAAAGGGGTTGCGGCCGACGAGCAGGTCGTTGCCCTGGAAGGCCAGGCTGCCGGGGAACACTTCGAAGCCGGCGAATGCGTAGACGGTCGAGAGAGTGAGCGTGGCCGGTTCGAACTTCGAGATCCGCGGGGCGAACGTCGCGCCGTCGCCGTCCTCGCCGATGTAGAGGTTGCCGTCGGGGCCGATCGCGAGGGCCCCGGGCTTGATCAGCGAACCGGAGCCGGAGAGCACGGTCTTCGTTCCCGCGGGGTCGGTGGAGTCGTAACGAACCAGTTCTCCGGTCGAGAAGCTGGTGACATAGACAGTGTCGGCGAAGGCGGTGGACGCGACCGCGGCGACGATGGCGAAGGCGGAAACGGCGAGGCGTAGCATGGGAATCTCCAAGGGCGGGCATCGTCCGGTCTGGACCGGCGATCAGGGCTGGGAACACGAGATGCCTGGCGGGGTCGCCCTCTCGGGGCAGCGGCATCGGGAATGACGTCATCGGCCGAGGCGGATGACGGTCAGCGGTTCACCAGCGGTTCCTTGGGGAGAGCGGGGCGCGATGGCCTCCGGCGGCTTTCAGTCTGCCGACCCGCGTGGAGGTTCGCAAGCACCCCCGCAGGGGGCAGTTGCCCGACTAGGATTCGAACCTAGACAAAGGGAACCAAAATCCCTTGTGCTACCGTTACACCATCGGGCAGTCGAACCACACTATACCCCGTTCCCGCCCCGCAAACGCTCATGGTTCCAGCCGGCCCGGAAGGTCGCCGACCGCCCTGGCCAGTTTGCTCGTGACCGCGAACGAGAGCTGCTCCAGTTCGATGGCCAGATCGACGCCCACGTTCTGCACGTGGGGCGGCAGGGCGAGCGTGACGGGGGCGAAGTTGACGATGCCCTCGATGCCTGCCGCCACCAGCCGGTCGGCCGCTTCCTGCGCCCGCTCGGCCGGGACGACGATCATGCCGAGGCGGATGCCCTTGTCGCGGATCGTGGCGGCGAGTTCGTCGAGCGACTGGACGCGGAGCCCCTGGATCGTCTGGCCCACCTTCGCGGGATCGGCATCGAAGGCCGCCGCGATCGCGAAGTTCTGCCGTCCGAAGCCGCGGTAGCCGAGGAGCGCCTGCCCGAGGTTGCCGACCCCCACCATGGCCACGCTCCAGGCGTGGTTGGTGCCGAGGATGTCGCGCATGGCCCGGATCAGTTCGTCGCAGCGGTAGCCGACGCCGGGATAACCGAACTGCCCGAAGAAGCCGAGGTCCTTGCGGACCTGAGCGTCGCTGAACCCCAGAAGCGTGCCCAACTGGCTCGACGAGATCGTCTGCTGGCCCGACGCCACCAGCCGCTGGAGTTCGCGGAGGTAGAGGCTCAAGCGGCTGACCACCACCTTCGGCACGGAGGCGTCGGAAGGAAGGTCCGGCGCTGGTGGCTGCTGGGGATGCTGATCCGTCATGGCGAACGCCGCCGGAGAAAACCTGCCGGTCATCGCGGTGGGACTGTAACGGTCGCACCCGAAATAGCCAAGGAAACACGGTTTCGCCGCGAATCCCTGACGGTTGTAACGCGCTCGGGGCTCTGGAAAAACCCGGATGATTGCGTTGAGTGGTCAACCTGCGGGGACTTTGTGGCCGATCTTTGAGGTTGTGTGGAGATGGGCTGCCCATTTCCCACCCCCAACGGTCGTTTCCCGGTTTCACCCCAGTGCAGGAGGCCTCCTCGACAGAGGCGGCAGACATGAATAGGACGTGGTTCGCCTGTGTGTTGGCGATTGCCAGCGTCGTGACGTCGGTCCATCGGGCCGACGCCGCGTACTGCGGCCTCGCCAGCTACAAGCACGGTTGCGCGAAGATGACCACGGTCAGCTTCGCGGCGGCTCGTGCATCGTGTTCGAGTTGTGAGTCGTCCGACGAGCCGAGCTGCGGCGCGGCGCCGTCGTGCTGCGGCACGCGGTTCGTCAAGGACGTCGTGTACGAGCAGAAGCAGTACACCTGCTACAAGACGGTCTGCGAGAAGGTCGTCGAGCAGCGGGAGATCGACTGCGTCCGCTACGAGAC
>CAIKWU010000398.1 GCA_903831155.1 uncultured Planctomycetaceae bacterium
CACCTTCACCGTCACCGCGCCGGTGATCTCCAGTGCCACCGGCAACCTCGTCAACACCGCCACCGTCGCCGTCCCCCCGGGCACCACCGACCCGAACCCCGGCAACAACACCTCCACCGACACCGACACGCCCGCCCCCATCGCCGACCTCGCCATCCTCAAGACCGACGGCACGGCCACCTACCTGGCCGGCCAGCCGACGGTCTATACGGTGACGATCTCGAACATCGGCCCCAGCGACGTCGTCGCAGCCCGGGTGGTCGACGTGCTCTCGCCTCTGATCGGCTCCGCCACCTGGACGGCCACGTTCTCGGGCGGCAGCGGCACCGCCGCCGGCTCCGGCAGCATCGATCAACTCATCGCCCTCCAGGCCGGCGGCACGGCCGTCTACACGATCACCGCACTGGTGCTCGTGTCCGCCACCGGGAATCTCGTCAACACCGCCACCATCGCCCCGCCCGCCGGCACCACCGACCCCAACCCCACCAACAACTCGGCGATCGACGTGAACATCCCGCTTCCGCCGCGGACCGGCCTCGTGACCGGCACCGACGACGGCTGCGCAAGCACGCCGCTGGTGCGGGTGCTCGACCCGGCCACGGGCCAGACGCTGAGCGAGTTCCTCGCCTACGAACCCACTTTTCGGGGCGGCGTGCGGGTGGCCGTGGGCGACGTGACGGGCGATGGGATCGACGAGATCGTCACGGCCCCGGGCCGCGGCCGCGTCGGTGAGGTCCGTGTCTGGACGCAGGCCGGCGTGGAACTCATCGCCTACCGGACACTCCCGTTCGGCAGTGGCTACAGGGGCGGAGTCGAGGTGGCCCTCGGCGACGTCACCGGCGACGGCCGGGACGACCTCGTCACCGCGATGTCGAACGGGGTGGGCAGGGTGAGCGTCTTCGAGGTGCTGCCCCTCGCCGCCGATCCGGTCGTGAACGTGCCCTACCGCTCGTTCGTGCCGTTCGCGGGGCCCTATGCCGGTGGAGTCAACGTGGCAGCCGCGGACTTCGGCACGTTCGTCAACGGGGTGAAGACCTCGTGGCTCCCGGACGGCCGATGCGAGGTCGTGGTCGGCACGAACGCCGGCATCGTGGCGACGGTGCGGATCTACGACCTCTCGGTCACGCCGAAGATCGTCGGCGTGATCAAACCGATCGCGGCGAAGTTCACGGGGGGCGTCACCCTCTCCATCGGGCACTGGAACTCCGACGGCATCCCCGACATCCTCGTGGGGGCGGGCGTCAACGGCATGTCGGTCGTCGAGGTCTACCGGGGCAGCACCTTCACGCGGGCCGCCCGGCTCACCGCCTTCTCGACCTTCGCGAAACCGAATGCGAAGGTCTACGCCACCTCGCTCGACACGAGCGGCGACGGCATCATCGACCGCGTCTACGCGGTGCAGGGCCAGCAGGGGACGGGCGGCACCAGCGGGGTCACGGCGTGGACCCGCGTGGGCGGCCTGAACACGCTCCTGCCCCTCTCGGCGGGCTATCTGCCGCCGCTGCGGATCGCGAACATGACCAAGCGGAGCCCGCTGCTCGGGCAACTCCGCCGGGCGTGAGCGTCACCAGCGGGCCTCGAGGCCGAGGCTGGCACCGTGCAGGAAGATGCCGCCGCCGTTGGTGACGGTGGTCACGGGCCCGTCGGCCGCGAAGGAGAACTGATCCGGCGCGAGCGCCACGCCGCCGATCCAGATCGTGTTGTATCCGGCGCGGATGCCCCAGATCTCGCTGAGGCGATAGATGGCCGAGAGGTTGACGTCGCCGATGAACCCAACCTCGGTGGCAGCCGACGACGACGCCTCACGCTGCACGAAGCCCTGGTAGTCGACGACCGCGTCCTGGCCCTGCCGCTCGAGGGTGCCCATCAGGCCGGCCTTCGCCCAGCCCTCGAACGCCCAGCGGTTCCAGGTGAGACGGCCGCGGGTTCCGATTTGGCCGCCGAACAGGTTGTTGCTCGTCCGCACCCCGTAGGGCACGGAGGGACCCTCGCAGTCGCAGCTCTTGATGGACAGCACCGCCGATTCCTCGACGCTCACGTAGCGGAAGCCGACAAGCCAATCGACCGTCCGCCAGGCCTCGTGCCGGTCGCTCCACTCGGTCGAGGTCCGAAACACGTTGGCCTCCGCGCCGTTGATGGTGGAGTTCCAGGCCAGAGCCGCAGCCTCCCCCTGATCGGTCAACGTGTCGCCGAGCGGCCCCGGAGCCTGGAGGTATCCGGGAGCAGTAATGCTCGTGGCGGCACCGGCCGACTGACCGTAGAGCCCGAAGTAGCCGATCTCCCAGCCGCCCTGGTCCCGGCTTCGGGCACCGTAGAACGCGCGGACGCCGCCGCCAAACGGAAACTGGAGATCCTGCCCCGAGAGCAGCACGTTCTCCGGGTTGCCGACCTCCACCACGAGCGGCTGATTCGCCGCCTGGTTGTCGCGGCCCATGATGAGCGCCTCGGTGATCGCATACGACGTCCAGGCCGGATAGGGCACGATGTCGCCCGCTGTGACGGCCAACGCCGGGTTCGTCACCGCAAAGACCCACGCGGCAGCCCACCAGGACGCCTCGGAACGCCGACGGATCGAACCCATGATGGCCACTCCAGACAGCCACTCCACACAACCCCTCTTGCGCGGGGGTTCTTCAGCGGTGTTCATCGGACGTTTGCCCGCATGGCACGATCCCTCGCTCCGC
>CAIKWU010000399.1 GCA_903831155.1 uncultured Planctomycetaceae bacterium
CGTCCACGACCACGTGATCGCACGCGCCCGGCCGCGCGCCGGTGAGCGTGTGCGGATCGACCACCACCCGCAGCCGGCTGTCGGCACACACGTTGCTATAGGAGATCTTCAGTTCCCACACGAAAGACCGCTCAGACGCCGCCGGCGGGCCCCAGCGCCGCTCGGCCCGCACCGCGATCGGCATCGTGACCAGCGGGCGGAGGCATTCCTGCAGCGGCCGGCGCGCGAGTTCGTCTCGCGAGATCGACGCCGGGCCGCAGATCTCGTAGGTGAGATGAAAGACGTCTGCCGTCTGGGCGTCGGCCGCCGCGGAGACGAGGCGGGCTCGCTGCACGGGAAGCTCCGGGCATGGCCCGTGCGAGTAGCCGTCGCCGAGGTCGGCATCGAGCTCGAAGCGGATCGCGTCGACGAGGGCCTCCGGTACAGGCGTGGGCCTTACGATCGCGGCGAGTTCGAGCGGCTCGGCCGTCTCGCTGAACGTGAGGAACTCGAAGCCGAGCGGAGGCAGGTGAACCTCCGCCTGCACCTCGTAGGCCCGCCCCCAGGTGGTTTCCAGGTAGCGGTTGCGGATCGCCTTGCAGGAGGTCGACAGCACGCGAACCGGGATCTCCGCGCCGGCCGCATCGAGGCCGCGCAGCCCGCGCGCCGCCGATGGCTCGGAAAACTCGCCCCCCTCGTCGGGCAGAAGGATGCGGAAGGCGGCGGAGACCGCAACCGGCCACGGATGGGGATTGAAGGCGAACACGCGGGCGGAGCGGGGGGAGGGGAGTGCCGGCAGCCGGTGCTGGGCGACGTGCTCGATCTGCCGGGTGAGCAGCTCCTGGCCGAGCGCGAGGACCTCGTGGAATCGCTGGACGTCGTCGAGATGCACGTCGTCCACGCTGCACCCGCAGATGTCGTCGTGGGCGTGGTTCTTCAGCAGCGCATCCCACGCGGCCTGGAGCAGCGCCGGCTCGGCGCTCGGCAGGCCGTTGATCCTGGCCCAGGCGGTCAAGGGCTCGACCACGCGGGTGAGCAGAGACTGGGCGCGGTGGTTCAGGATCTTGAGGTCGACCCGCGAGGAGAGCACGTTGCGGAGCAGCGGGTGGTCTGCCTGCCCCAGGAGGTCGCCGACATACACCGGAAGCTCGTCGGGCGACGTCGTGGCCCGGAGTTCGGCGAGATAGTCTTCGAAGCCGCCGAACCGCAGCTGCACGTCGGCCTGCGTGGCATTGAGGTGCTCGACCAGCGGCTTCAGATCGCCGCGGGCGGGCAGGTGGTCTCCGCCCGCGGGCAGCACCACGACCGGCTGCTTCTGGAAGGGGAGAATCCTCGCGAGCGTGTGGCTCAACCGCTCCCGCGCCCGCTCCTCGCTGGCGGGCAGGCCGTCGTACCGGCCGTGAAAGCTCTCCTGCCCCAAGGCGCCCAGCGGAAAGTAGCCCTCGCGGAGATAGGTGGCGAGCACCTCGGATCCGTCCGGGGCCCGCCACAGGAAGATGGCGCCGTCGCGATCCCGAAGCTCGACGGGCATGCCCCGCATGAAGAGAAACGAGTCGATGCCGAAGCCGGACAGGATCTGCGGCAGCTGGGCAAAGTGCCCGAACGAGTCGGGAACATAGCCCACGCGTGAGGCCCCGCCATGCTCGACGGCCGTGCTCAGGCCGCGCTGGAGGTTGCGGATCAGCGACTCGGGCCGCGCCAGGAAGCAGTCGGGCATCGTGTACCACGGGCCCAGCGTGATCCGCCCCGCCTCGATCAGGGCCCGGATCCGCCCGCGGTCCTGCGGACGAATCGCGAGGTGGTCTTCGAGGATCACGGTCTGCCCGTCGAGCACGAAGTTCGGCAGCCCGCCGGTTTCGAGCAGGTCGAGCAGTTCGGCCACCATCTCGACCA
>CAIKWU010000400.1 GCA_903831155.1 uncultured Planctomycetaceae bacterium
AGGCCGTTGCCGGTGGCGAGGTCGAGCCCCGCCACGCTCGTGACGGCCTGCGGAGCGAGCTGCCCGGTGCCGCCCGCCACGACGACGAGCCGGCTCGACGGCAGCGCCGAGGCGTTGGCGAGCTGCAGCACGCCGCCCTGCACGGTGGTGGAGCCCGAGAGGGTGTTGGCCTGATCGACCACGAGCGTGCCGGCGCCGGTCTTCACGACGGGCGTCGAGCCCGAGAGGGTCGGGTAGCCGGCCTGGGTCTGCGTCTGGGTGCCGCTGGCGACGTTGATCGTGATCACCGTGGGGCCGCCGCCCGACGTGAAGACGAGGTTCAGGTCGTTGCCGCTCTGGGCAAGGGAGAACGACCCCGATCCCAGCGCGTTGGCGAAGCCACCGGTGCCGTTGGTGGCCGACGTCGAGAGCAGAAACTTGTCGGCTGCGAAGCCCGAGATGCCGCCGGCCGCCGTGGCGATCGTCCACGAGTAGTTCTGAGCGGAGTCGAAGTTCGAGGCGGTGCCGCTGACATCGGGCGAAATCCCCGAGAGCGTCCAGAGATTGATCCGGAAAGGATCGATCGATGTCGCGGCGATCGTGAGCTCGCCCCCGACCTGGATCAGGTCCCACGAGTCGCTGCCGCCCGCGACCCCGGTGCCGCTGAGAAGCTGCCAGTCGTAGTTCGTGCCCGGGTTCCACGTCAGGCCCTGCGTGAACGCGAGCGTGCCCGGGCTCGCTCCCGGCGAAAAAGTGGCCCCGGTGTCGACGGTTGCAACGCCGCCGAACGTGCCGCTTCCGCCGAGCGTGGCACCGGCGGACACCTGAAGCTGCCCGGTGGCGGTCGACTGGTCGCCATTCAGCACGAGTCGACCCGCCGACACGGTCGTGGTGCCGCCGTACGACGTGGCGAAGCCCTCGCCACCGAGCACGAGCGCGCCGCCGCCCGTCTTGGTGAACGCTGTGTCGGTGCCCGACATGATCACGTACTGGCCGAACGTCGCGGTCCGCCCGGTCGGAACGTCGAGCGTCTTCGCGTCGGCGCCGCCCAGTTCGAAGAGGATCCCGCCGCCACTGCCCGACTTCCCGGCGACCACGAGATCGGTCGACGCGTCGCGGGTCGTGAGCGTGCCGCCGATCCACGCGAGGCGACGCTGGGACGTGGCGGACGACGGCCCGGTTCCCGACGCCGCCGTGCCCATCGCGAGCGTGCCGCCGGCGAGCGTGTAGGTGCCGCGGAACGTGGGGTTGTTGGTGCCGAGCGTGGCCGTGTTGAGTCCGAAGACCAGCGCGGAGGCCGTCACCGTGCCGCCGGTCTGATTGACGACGCTCGTGATCGTGGGTGTGCCTGTCGAGCCGCTCCCCACGCTGATATTTCCGAGCGCGAGAGTCGTGGCATCGACGGAGCCGGATGCCATCGAGAACGTTCCGGTCTGGCCGGCCGATGCGTTCACGAAGTAGTAGCCCACGTTGAAGTTCGAGACCTTCGCGTCGATGGAGCCGGTCGACACGTCCAGCACGCCGTTGCCGAAGGTATCGCCGCCCCCCTTGAAACCGACGTAGACGTTGTCGACGCGCGACTCGCCGCCGGCGGCACCTCGCAGCAGCAGGCTCCCGCCGAACACGTCCGGTGCGAACGAGAGGAGGCCGTTGCCACGGTAGGCACCGACGGTCAGGGTGCCGGTGGCGATCGAGTTGAGGGCTCCGAGTTGCAGCGACGAGGTGCTGGAAGCAGGTCCATTCGCGGAGTTGCCGATCTGGACGTGGGCAGCGGTGAGCGCCGCGGAGCCGCTGGTGGGCAGGCTCATGACGGTCGCCACGGTGGAGCCGGCCACGGTGCCCGTGGTGTTGAGCACGAGGTTGCCGCTGCCGTTGCCCCAGGAGAACGCCGAGAGCCCGCGGAGATCGAGCTGCGTGGTGCCGGTCGTGGCGCTGGGGCCGCCGGAGCTCAGGTTGAGCGCTCCGCCTGCCACGGCGAGCGACCCGTTGCGGAACGTGTTGGTCACCTGTGCCACGCCGCCGGTGGCGAGGGTCATCGCGAGGCTGGTGACGGTCTGGCTGCCGCCGCCGAAGTCGATCAGCGAACCGCCGGCGTTGGTGGTGGATGTCTGCAGCGAGAGCGCCGCGGTCGAGAGCAGCGCGCCTCCGCTGAGCGACACCGTCGTGCTGCGGACGATGGTGGCCCCCGTGTACGAGGTCGCACCGCCGATCGCGAAGTTCCCGGTGTTGAGCGTCAGGGCCCCGGTGCCCGTGATCGGCCCGCTGAGCGAGGCGGCGTTGGCGGCGGCCCCGTTCTGGAGCGTGAGCGTGCCCGTGGAGATCGTGATGGGCCGCGTGCTCGTCCAGGTGCCCCAGTTCTGGAGCACGGTCGAGGCGAGCACGTCGATCGGGTTGGCGGCATCGCCGAGCTGGCCGTCGCGGGCGATCTGCACGACGCCGCCACCGAGGGCGTTCGTGCCCGTGTAGGTGAAGTCGAGCGAGTTGTACCGCGGGGAGTAGGTGCCGCCGCCGTTCTTGCGGAGACCCTGCGTGCCGGTGAGCTGGGCATACATGTAGAGGTTGCCGCCGTTGACGGTGATCACGGGCACGCCCGTCGACACGGCGAGGTTGACGAAGTCGGTCGACGAGCCCGCCGTGCCGGTCGAGCCGATGATCAGGTTGCCCGATGCGGCCGACTGGGTGATGGTGCCGACGGTCACCGTGGTGTCGTCGAGCAGGACCGTCGGGCCCCCCGTCGGAAACACCGCGACCGCGTCGATGCCGTCGGGAATGGTGCCGCCGCTCCAGGCGGTGCCCGTCGTCCAGGGCGTGGTGCCGGATGCGGGCAGCCAGGTCGACTGGGCGAGGGCCGCGTTTCTGGCTCCGGCGTGCGTCAACGAGACGGCCGCAGCGATCACCGCGATGAGCCGACTGGTTCCGATTCGTGCGACCATGAATCTCTTCCCCTGTGGATACGCATCTGGGCAGAGCCGATGCCGGACCGAAATGTACGAAAGCCGGCGGGGGCGGGCCTGTCGCATCATCGTGCGACAGCACGGCGGCCGGCCGGGTGGCTCAGACGGAAGCCCCGTTGAAGCGGCGGTTTCGCGGTGCCGACCCCGCCGGGCCGGTCGCCTGGAATCCGAAGCCGACCGCGCCGCCCGCGGCCACGGTCGCGTTCCACGCGGCCGCTGTCACCACGTAGCGGGAGCCGGTCCTGCTGGCGATCGACGCGTTCCAGATGTTCGTGATCGTCGCGTCGAGGTCGAACTCCAGCGTCCACCCGTTCACGGCGGCCGCCCCGGCGTTCGTGATCGTCACCTCGCCCGTGAACCCGCCGTTCCAGCTGTTGGTCTGCACGTAGCCGACCGTGACGCCGCCGGGAGCGACATAGCCGCCGCGGTCGAGGAGGTCGCTGGAGATGAACTCGGAGAGATCGAGCATGTCCACGAAGCCGTCGTGGGTGAAGTCGCCGTCCGACCACGAGGCCGTGGTGCCGGTGTCGAACCTGCCGCTGGTCACGACGTTGGCCGAGTCGAGCAGGTCGACCGTGCCGTCCATGTTGGTGTCGCCCGCCGCGGCGAAGGCCACGGTGAGCGTCCCGTCGCCGTTGTCGAGCCAGCCGACGGCCCGGCTTCTGCCGGCGGCGATGGCGGCGGCCGCCGCGGACGAGCGGATGCCGTCGGGGCCGGTCCAGTCGCCTGCCCCCCGACCTGACGCGAGCCGCTGGCGGACGATGGGTGCGGTGGCGGCTCCGCCGGCGAACGTCACGCTGCCGGCTCCGATGTCGACGGTGGCGCCGGCTGCGGTGGCGAGCGAGGCCAGCGTCACCGCAGCCGTGCCGACATCGAGGACGAGCGTCGCCCCCGCGCGAACCTCGACGGGACCGGTGCCGAGCGCGGCGGTGTTGCGGACGATGAGCGTGCCCTCCTCGATCGTGACGGCACCGCTCGACGTGCTCGCCTCCGTGAGGACCAGCGTGCCTGCGCCGCGCTTCACCAGTGTCGCGGTGCCCGACCGAGACGACGCGTCGGTCTGAGTGACCCCGGCGGCCACCGTGGTCACGCCCGGGTCCACGGCAGTGCCGCCGCTCGTGGCGTACTGGAGCTGCACCCAGTCGACCGTCGTGTTCGGTGAGAAGGCGAGATTGACGACGCCGTCCTGGAGGGCCGCGAGCTGCGCCGCCGACAGCACCAGTTCCCGCGACGTCGCGTTGGCGTCGATCGCCCCCCAGCCCAGCGACGAATACGTCAGCCCGGCGGTCGAGTCGAGGTACAGAAGGTCGGTGCTCGTCGACCCGCCGGTCGACCTGACGGCCGCCACGAGCTTGGCCCAGGTGACCGTCTCGCCGCTCGTCAGCGGCAGCGAGAGCGTGACCGGGGTGACGCGGTTGGCCGTCGGAGCGTCGAGCGACTTCACCGATTTGCCCGTGGCGGTGGCGATCTGGCTGGCCCAGATGCCGGAGGCCGACGTGGCGTCGGGACCCGTCGATGCGGCGGAGCCGTCGAGGTCGCCCGACCAGGCCTGGCGGCTCGCCCTCGGCCACCAGGACGCGAGCGGTGCGATGGTCGGGGCCGTCGTGGGCGCGGCCTGACCCGACGTCAGCGGCACCATCCAGACTGAGAGTCGTTCGCTGGTAACGCCGGTGGAGCGGATCGCCAGTTTGCAGACGCCGCTGGTCCCGGTCTGGCCGGACGGGTTCGGCGACGTGGGCAGCGGCAACGCCTCCATCACGCTGAAGGCCGCGCCCGTGCCCGCGAGGATCCGGAGCTGGAGCCGGTTCGCACCGATCGTGACCGTGGCGGTCCTGCCGTCGCCGGAGATGGCGATCTGTGAGCCGCGGTTCGCGTAGGCGACCGGCAGATGCATGAACCAGTTGATCTCCGCGGCGGTGCCGGCGGTGATCTCGTCCTGCACGAGCAGGGAGCCGTCGGTGCGGTCGAGCAGGAAGCCGCGCTGCACCGACGAAACCCTCATCTTCGCATACAGGTTCGTGAGGTCGACCACGCCGATCGACTGCAGGTCGGAGGAGAGACTCTTCACCACCGGGGCGTAGGCGGGCTTGCCCGTGGCGTCCTTGTAGACCTGGTCGGCGTTGAGGGCCCGTTCGTTGGCGTCGCTCGACGAGAGGTAGTCGTTGGCCGCCGGATTGATCACGAGCGTGTTCTGCCCCTCGGCCCGCTTGCGGTAGGCGCCGTAGTTGGTGCCCCCCACCGCGGGAATCGAGTAGGAGTCGCGGCCGAGGTCGGTGGCCCACCGCTGCCCGAGCGCGTCGAAGATGAAGGTGCCGCCGTCGAGGTTGTCGTGGCCGTCGGTGCCCTTGTAGCCCCCCTTGAACATCACGGCGCTCGACGTGGTCGTCAACGAATCCCGCCACACGGAGACATGCTCGCTGAAGGCGGTCTGGCCCGACGTGCCCCACTGCCGGAGCGACGGGTCGCCATAGAACGAGGCGTCGGTGCGGGCGGCCGCGGCGCCGGGCGACGTGACGGCACCGGTGGCCGCGTCGCCGCGTGGTTCATACCAGAGGAGCGACCACGGCGTCCGGAACGAATAGACGGTCTTGTTGCCGCTGGTCACGCCCCCGGTCACGACGGTCGCGGTGGTGGTCGAATCGACGCGGTCGCGGACCACCTTGGCGACGTCGCCGCGGTTGAAGCGGGCAGCCAGCCAGTTGAACCAGGGGTCGCCGTTCTGCGACCAGTCGCCGTTGCCGTACGGGTAGGTGCCGTTGTTGCCGTTCCCCGTCACGGTCGTGGAGATCGACACCAGATAGTTCGGCACCTGCTGGAATCCCCTCTCGAGCGAGAGGGCGTAGTCGGTGCCCACGGCGTTCTGGAGGTTCGCCATCAGGCGGATGAGATAGAGCCCGCCATAGCCGAGGTAGCCCGGCCCCTCGTGCCAGCCGCCGTTCTCCCCGGCGAAGTGCTGCATCGACGACTGCAGCACGGGCCAGGCCTTGGCGAGGAGCGTCTCCGTCTCGGTCTTGTAGTACTCGGGCGCGAAGGCGAGGGCCGCGCTTCCCACGCCGCCGACGCAGACGAAGGCCCAGTTCCCGTACCACTGAGTCCAGTAGGTCTTCGCGGTGCAGGTGTCGATCGTCGGCTTGATCGCGAGGGTGTAGACCCGGTCGGCGATCTGCTTCCGCTCGGTGGCGGTGAACTTGTCGTACATCCAGTCGTAGCAGAGCGAGATCCCCTGCGACACCATCGCCGCGCCGAGGAACTGCGAGCCCGTGTCCCACGTGCTCCACTGGATCACGGCCTGGATCACCGCCTTCGCCTTGTCGAAATACTTCACGGCATCGGCATCGGTGCCCTCGACGGCCGTCCGCAGGGAGTAGGCTCCGGCGAGGAACGTGAGGTTGTCCTCGAGGCCGGCCAGGATCGGCTGCGTGCCACCGGAGGCGGCGGTCGGGGCCGTGGTCGGGGGCGTGTCGTCGGTGAGGTAGAGGTCGGCCCGGGCGATGATCGTGTCGTACCAGGTCTTGAAGGATCCGCCCTGGGCCACGAGCGCCTTCGCCCGCGCGAGCATCTCCGGGCTGGAAAGGATCCTTCCCCGGCCCGTGGCCATGCCGTCGAGGATGCCCGTGGCGGGCAGGGCCGTCGTGGCGGCCCAGGGCTCGATGGCGTCGGCGCCGATCACGCTCACCGTGGACGAGAGCGGCGTCGTCCAGCCGACGGCCCAGTGGTTGTAGCCCGAGTTCTCCTTGTGCAGGACCTCGAAGTAGTAGCGGCGGCCCTGCACCAGCTCGACGGGCGCGGATGTCTGCGTGGCGGCGGTGGTCCACGCGTAGGGAGCGGTGATCGCCGACGTCCAGGCGATTCGCGCGGCGTTCGCCGGAGACGCATCGGTCGAGAGCGAGAGCTGCACGTCGTCGTTGCCGGCGACGGAAAACGTGTGCGTGCCCGTGGAGGACGGCACGATGAAGCCGCGAATCCGCGAACCGTTCGCATCGCCCACGTCCTGCCGCAGCGATTCCAGGCTCGTGATCATCTGCCGGTGGGTCGGGGCGCCGGCATAGCCTGTGCTGCCGGTGAGGTCGGTCACCTTGCCGCCGGCGATCCCGCTCCAGGTCTCCTGCAGGGCGGTGCCGCGGTTGTCGACGGGGGCCGAGGCGTTGAGCCGCTCCTGCGGGATCACCTCGCGAGCCATGCTCGGGCTCGACCACTCGAGCTTCACGCTGGCGGCGCCCGCGTTCTGGTAGTACTCCAGCGTGATCGGGGTGGCCACGCCGGCCCGCATCGCGATCTGCCCGGTCACGGCCTTGGCATCCTGGTTCACCCAGTTGACGGCGATCAGTTCGTTGTCGATCCAGAGCCGCACGCCGTCGTCGGCGGTGATCGTGAACGTGTGCATCTCCGAGAACCGGGGCACGACCGCGCCTGACCAGCGGACCGAGTAGCTGCCGGTGGCCACGCCGGCGACCGGGCTCGACGTGCCCCACGAGAAGTCGACCTCGGGGTCGAGCCGGGTGAGCTTCAGCGAGGTCAGGTCGGCTGCGTCGTAGTACTGGGCCGTGAGCCCCTCGCCATCGAGCAGCCGGCGCGGCTCCAACGGCTCGAAGGCAACGCGAACCCGGCGGGGTGACGGGCGACGGCGAGGAGGGTCGCGTGGGGGCATGCTTCGCGGAGAAACGTGGCGTGCCGTCGGCCAGGACGGCGGACCGTTCCCATGGTCAATCATCGTCGGTGGAGCGATTCCCCGTTGCCGAAATCCTCGCCCACCAACATGATACGCGGCTTCATTCCCGCCCGTGTCACACGTTTATGGGGTTCCTGCCCCGGAGACTGCCGTGGAAACAGCCGCCCGTGAGTTCTTGTTCCGGCTCCTCAAGACCCCCAGCCCCTCGGGCTACGAGCAGCCGATCCAGCAGGTCGTCCGGGAGTATCTCGGGTTCTGCGCCGACAGCGTGACCACCGACTCCCACGGCAACGTGATCGGGGTGAAGAATTCCGGGGCGGCCACCCGCATGCTGCTCGCCGGCCACTGCGACCAGATCGGCCTGATCGTCCAGTACATCGACGGCGACGGCTTCATCTCCGTGCAGCCGATCGGCGGCTGGGATCCGATCCAACTCGTCGGGGCCAGGGTGACGATCTGGACGAAGTCGGGTCCGGTCGTCGGGGTCATGTCGCGGAAGCCGATCCACCTCCTCACCGAGGAGGAACGGAAGCAGGTTCCGAAGATGAAGGATCTCTGGATCGACATCGGCGCGGAGAACAAGGCCGACTGCGAGAGCGTGGTCCGGATCGGCGATCCGGTGACGCTGGAACTCGAGGTCCGGCAGCTCCGCCGCAACCTCGCCTGCTCGGTGGCGATGGACGACAAGGTGGGCCTGTGGGTGGTGCTCGAGGCGTTTCGCCGCGCCGTGGCCGCCGGGCCCCTGCCCTGCGCCCTCCACGTGGCCTCGACGGTGCAGGAGGAGATCGGCCTCCGCGGCGCGCAGACGAGCTGCTACGGCGTCGATCCGCACGTGGCGATCGCGGTGGACGTGACCCACGCCACCGACTGCCCGACGATCGACAAGAAAGCCGAGGGCGACGTGGCCCTCGGCAAGGGGCCCGTGGTGTTCCGCGGGCCCAACATGAACCCGCACGTCGTCGATCGGCTGCTCGCGGCCGCCGCGGCGCGGGAGATCCCGGTGCAGCTCGCGGCGAGCGGCCGGGCGACGCCGACCGACGCCAACGCCCTGCAGGTGACGCGTGCCGGCGTGGCCACCGGCCTCGTGAGCGTTCCCAACCGCTACATGCACTCGGCGGTCGAGACGATTTCGCTCGACGACGCCGACCGCACCGCCGACCTGCTGGCGGCCTTCGTCCGCGGGCTCGAGGGGCCGATCGCCTGGGCCCCGTGACGCGGCTCCCGCGTGCATCGGAGTCGACCGTGGGGCTGCGGCTGCCCGTGCCCCGTCGCCGGACGTTCGCGGGGGGCGTCGTGCCCGCCGCGAACGGCATGTCCGCTGCGCTTCGCCATCCTGGCTCCGCTTGCTCCCATAGCCCGGCTCTCGGGGCACGGGCA
>CAIKWU010000401.1 GCA_903831155.1 uncultured Planctomycetaceae bacterium
ATCCATGGCCGGTGCAGCCTTGCCGTTCCGTGATTCGTGCCATGGCCGGTGGCTGCACGGCATAATCGTGGCATGGCCACGGATTCAACGGTGATGCCGCGGGTGACGGGCGACCCCTCCACGGAGCTCATGCTCCGGGTGCGCGACGGCGATGCCGACGCCTTCGCCGACCTCGTGCTCGCCTGGCAGGATCGGCTCGTCACGCTGTTTCTCCATCACACCGGCGACCATTCCACCGCCGAGGATCTCGCCCAGGAGGTCTTCCTGCGGGTCTACCGGTCGCGGGCGTCGTACCAGCCGACCGCGAAGTTCACCACGTGGATCCACACGATCGCCAACAACGTGGCGAGCGATCTGAGGCAGCGGGCCTACCGGCGACTCGAACGCGGCGTGCCCGCCACCACGTCGGCCTCGTCGTCGTCGATCGGGCTCGACCAGCTCGCCGTCGCGGCCAGCGGCTTCCTGCCGGCGCGGCGGGCCGACCGCACCGAACTCCAGGCCGTCGTCCGCGACGCCATCGCCGGGCTCAACGAGCGGCAGCGGATGGCGGTGCTGCTGGCAAAGTTCGAGCAGTGCTCCTACGAGGAGATCGCGGCCGCGATGGGGCTCACCATTCCGGCGGTGAAGTCGCTCCTCTTCCGGGCCCGCGACCAGCTGCGTGCCGCACTCGAGCCCTATCTCCAGGGGGACCCGACATGAGCGATGCTCCGCGGAGCGGCTCCCAGCCAGCCGGCGACCTGGGCGACGTGTGGGACGCGCTCGACGCCCTGCCGCGATCCTCCGCCTCGATCGACATGGCGGCCACCACCATCGACATGGCTGCCGTCACCGCCGAGCGAAACCCGGGCACCGGCACGGTCCGTGGCTGGGTGAACGGCGGGGCCCCGGCCCGCGGCTGGCTCTGGCCCGCCGTCGCCGTGGGCGCGAGCCTTCTCGGCGGGGCGCTCGTGGGCAGGGCCACCGCGCCCGATCCGGACGTTCGCGTGCTCGAGTACCTGCCGCTCGTTCGCCATCTGCCGCTGCTCCAGGAGGCGGGGAGCGTGAAGTTCCTCCAGTCCCTCGCCGCCCGTCGCAACCAGCAGACGCTCCGCATGCCGCCGGAGATGCTGCGGGACGAGCAGGAGGAGTTCGATGCGGCGATGGCCGACCTTGGCAAGGATCACGTGATCGGCTCGGCCGCCGCCCCGTTGATCTCGGACCGACGGATGGCGATCGCCGTACTCGACGGCGACGACCGCGACGCGATCGAGCAGTCGGCAGGTGTCTTCCAGGGGCTTTCAAAGGCCCAGCAGCGGGATCTCGCCGTCGTCGCCACCGCGCTCGCCGACCCGAAGCGCGACGAGATCCGGGCGGCCGCGCGGCTCTGGCACCTGATCATCGCCGCGAGCGACCCACCCGACCGGCGGAACATCGTGGAACTCGATGCCGAGAGCCGGCTCGAGTGGCTCGAGCGGCGGTCGCGGTTTCGCGAGTGGATGGGCGAACGGCGGGGCGTGCCGCCGGTCGATGGTGGGCTGCCGCCGCGGGGGCCGGGAATGGGTCCGGGAGCTGGCCCCGGGATTGGTCCGGGGCCGGGACGAGAGCCCGGACCGGGCGCAGGCCCCGACGGCCGGCCCAGGTGGCCCGGCCCGCGCGGCGAGGGAGGCCCGCAGGGTCCGCGCGGCGACGGCCGCGGCCGGGGCGACGGAAGACCTGGTATGGAAGGGCGCCGCCAAGACGATCCCCCAGGGCCAGGCCCGCGGCCGGACGACCTTCAGTCGCCGCCCCGAGTTCTCACGCCCGCGCCGCCTCCGCGAGAAACTCGAGCAGGGCCCGGTTGAAGATCTCAGGAGCCTCGAGCGGCACGAGGTGGCCGGCCCCCGGCACGATCAGGAGCTTCGCGTTCGGAATGATCGCCTCCGCCGCCTCCAGGCAGGACGGTGGCGTGATCTGGTCCTCGGCGCCGACCACGAGCAGCGTCGGCACCCTCACGTGCCGCATCGCCTCGGTCATGTCGGGCCGGTCGCCGAGCGCCGCGAGCGCCGCCTGGATCGTGGCCACCGGCTGCCGCAGGATCATCTCCTTGAGCAGGGCATGGTTGGCGGCGTGCCTGGCGCGGACGTCGGCCGGAGACGTGGTGTGCGGCACCGCCAGCAGCCGCGGGATCATCGCGTCGGCGAGGATCGCCTGGCCGAGCCGGCCCACCTTCCCGGCGAGATCGACGCGGGCCGATCGGGCCTCGGGCGTGTCGGCCTCGAGCTTCGTGTCGACGAGCACGAGCGCCGCCACGCGGTCGGGATGCCGCGCCGCCACGTGCTCGGCCACGTAGCCCCCCATCGACACGCCGCAGATCACGGCCGGCCGCTCGACGTGCATGGCGTCGAGAAGCGCTGCCACGTCGTCGGCGAGATCGGCGATGCCGCCGGGCACCGATCCGCCGCTGCCGCCGAAGCCGCGGAGGTCGGGCACGATCAGCCGCAGCGACTCCCCGAGCGGCTCCTGCCGCGACCACATGCCGTGATCGAGCGGAAACGCATGCAGGAGCACCAGCGGCAGGCCGCTCCCGATGGAGTGCACCGCCAGGCGGGTGTCGCGAACGGAAACGAGGTGGGAGGTGGTCATCGTGTGGTGGCGGCGGCCTCGAACCGCTCGAGGTTCTGGCGGAGCATGCGGTTGTGCGGCTCGCGGCGGACGGCGAGCGACTGGGTGCGGATCGCGCGGGTGAAGTCGCCCGCGGCAGCCTGGCAGTGGGCCAGCGTGTCGAGGAATCCCGCGCTGTCGAACGACAGCGCGAGCGACCGCTTCGCGAAGGACGTGGCTTCCGCGACGTCGCCCTCGGTGTTGGAGACGAGCCAGGCGTATTCGTTGTAGCCGGTGGCGTCGTCGGGCAGGGCGGCGATCGTGTCGCGGATGGTCGCGATCGCCTTCGCGATCCGGGGCCGGACCTCGGTGAGCCGTGCCTCGTCGCGGCCGGCGAGCCTGTGGATCGCGATCAGCGTGTCGACGTCCTGCTCGTGGGCCTCGAGCGACTCCTCGAGAAGCTTCCGCTCCCCGTCCGGATCGCCCGCGGCCGCCGCCGCGCGGGCCTCGAAGTAGAGCATCCGCGACCGCACGCCGTTGGGATCGCGGGCGACCTGCATGAGCGCCTGGTCGATGCCCTCCCGCCGGCCGGGGCCGTCGATGAGCCGCCGCAGCACCGCGGCCGCCTCGACGCACCGGTCCTGCTCGTTGAGGAACTCCGCGGAGATCGTCGCCGAGAGCGCCAGCATGCCCACGGAGGTCTCCGCATCGTCGATGATGGCCGCGTGCTCCGCGAGGCTCCACTCGACGGCGCCCCAGCGGGCCAGCAGCACCGCGGCCTGCAGCCGCGAGCTCGCGGGCGAGTCGCCGCCGTCGAGCGCGGCGTGGGCACGGGCCGCGAGCGTCCCCGCCGCCACCTCGTCGCCGAGCCGGCGGTGGGCGACGGCGGCGGCGTAGGCCAACAGCGGGTCGGCATCGGCATCGTCGGCCAGCTGATCGGCGAGGAGCTCGACCGCCTCCGGAAGGCCGTTGTCGGCGAGCCAGACGAGATCGACCGCGGCGATGTCCTGCTCGTCGCCCTGCCGCGTGGCCGCGAACAGCCGCCCCACCTCGACGAGCGCCTCATCCCGCTGGCCGGCGGCGAGCCGCATGAGGATCAGGCACCGGCGGAAGATTCGCTCGGTGGCGGCCGCATCGACGAGTGCCTCGTCGGGGTCACCGATGTCGGGCAATCCCGACGGGCCGGCCGCGTCGGTTCTCGCAAGCGCCGCCAGAGCCTCCGCGGCATCGTCGGCCGCGGACTTCCGCTCCTCCGCGGAGGCAGCCCGGGACCCGCGGACGAGGCCGCGAAGGAATGCCGCCGGGGCGCGGCGGCTCGGGCCGATGCCCGCCTCGATGGCCGTCGCCAGCGGCGGCCAGAAGCGGTCGCCGGGCACCCACTCCCGCGCGAGCAGGGCCGCGGCGATCGTCGCGGTCGCCGTCGATCGCTCCAGCCGCACGATCCGCCCGAGCGGCTCGATCCCCGCGTCGTCATCGAGCCGCAGGAGCGTGTGCATCCGCCGGATCCGCTCGGCCACGTCGAGCTTCGGGAACCGCCCGAGGATCTCGGACACCCGGGGGGAATCGGTGGGCCCGGAGAGCGGCAGCCGATCGACGAGCCAGCGTGCCCGTAGCGCCAGCTCGAGGTCGTCGCTCGACTCCGCGGCCTGCAGCAACTCGTCGGCGGCCGCAGCCCCCAGATCCGCGAGCCGCTCGGTCGCGAGTTCCCGCACCGCCGGCCGCTCGTCGCCGAGCCGTGCCACGAGCGACGGGATGTCGGCCTCGGGAGACGCCGCGGCGATCCCCGGAAGCCACCACGCCCAGCCGGCGACGCAGGCGATCATCCGTCGCGGTCGCAGAGAACGAGGCCACATGACGGCAGGCCCGGTCGAAAAGGGAAACGAACAACGCCCTGCAGCCTACGCAGGGCCGAAGCCACCGGGCAAGCAGCGGATCAACCGGCGTCGGGATCGATGCCGAGGTCGCGGATCGTGACGAGCGATTCGAGCGGGATCCCACGGGCTGCGAGCGCCTCGCGGCCACCGGCGAGCCGGTCGATGACCGCCACGAGCCGCTCCACGACGAGCCCGAACTCGATGGCGCGATCGATCGCCAGCAGCGATGATCCGCCCGTCGTGACGACGTCCTCCACGATCACCACCCGCTGGCCCGGTTCGACGGGGCCCTCGACGTACTTCTGCAGCCCGTGCCCCTTGGCTTCCTTGCGGACCATGAAGCCCTTCAGCGGCACGCCGGCCACCCCGGCCATCGTGACCACGGCGCCCGTGACGGGATCGGCCCCGATCGACATGCCGCCCACGGCGTGCGGCAGTGGCCCGCACGCCCGCAGCCGGTCGAGGATCGCCCGGCCCACCAGCATCGCTCCGTGGGAATCGAGCACCACCTGCTTGGCATCGAGGTAGAAGCTCGCCTCGCGGCCGGAGGCGAGCCGGAAGGTTCCCCGCCTGAGGGCGCGGGAGGCGACGAGATCGACGAGTTCGCGGTCGGCGGGATGGTCGCTCATGGGCCGCAGTATAAGGATGGGAGGGCGTGGCCCCCCCCGGTTTTTGACTCGCCGCCGGGGCGTCATAGAATTTCGGGTGTTCCTCGGGAGTCCGCCGGAGATCCTCGATGCGGCTCGGCACCGCCATCCGCCGCACGTTCGGGCCCCTCGCGGCCGCGTTGGCCGTCTGGCTGGGCGGCGGCGTCGCGGCGGCGCCGCCGACCGTGGTCGTGCCGATCCGCCTGCCGATCACCGGCACGAGGGACACCGAGGTCGAGGCCGCCATCCTCCGGCAGCTCGACCGGCTCCGCTCGAGCCCGACGGAGCGGGGCCTGCTCGTGCTGCGGTTCGTCGCGGCCGACGGCGAGTCGGCGGGCGGCAGCGACTTTGGCCGCGCCCTGGGCCTGGCGAGGTTCCTCGCCGACGAGCGGCTCGCCCGCGTGAAGACGGTGGCCTGGCTTCCCGACGGCGCCTCGGGCCACGCCGTGCTCGCGGCGCTGGCCTGCGACGAAATCGCGATCGGCCCCGAGGCCGTGCTCGGTCCGGCGGGCCGCGACGGCCAGCCCGTCGATGCCACGACCCGCGCCGGCTACGCGGAAGTCGCGGCCCGACGACGGACGGTGCCCGCCGCGATCGCCGTGGGCATGGTCGATCCCGCGGCCCGCGTGCTCCGGCTCTCGACCGAGGATGGAGATCGGTTCGTCTCCGACGCCGATGCCGACGCCGTGCGGCGGCAGGTGACGGTGCTCGCCGAGGAGCCGATGGATCCCGTGCCGCTGTCGTTCGACGGCCGCCGCGCGCGGTCGCTCGGCTTCGTGCAGATCCTCGCCTCGTCCCCCGAGGCATTGGCCCGCGGGCTCGGTGTGGCCCCCGCCGCGCTCTCGAGCGATCCCTCGCTCGCGGCCGGCTGGAAGGCCGCACGGGTCACGCTCTCGGGCGGGATCACGCCGCAGGCCGTCGAACGGACGAAGGGGCGGATCGAGCGGGCGATCGCCGACGGCGCGAACTTCATCTGGTTGTGGATCGACAGCCCGGGCGGCCTGCCCGAGCAGAGCCTCGTGCTGGCCAACTGGCTCGCCGCGCTCGACCCTGCCCGGGTGCGGACGGTGGCCTACGTGCCCGATCAGGCCAGGGGCGACGCGGCGCTCGTGGCGCTCGCCTGCGACGAGATGGTCGCTCGTCCCGCCGCCGTGATCGGTGGCGGCGGGGCGGCTGCGATCGGGGAGCGGCAGGGGGAGGCGATCACGGCCGCATGGCGGGGGGGCGTGGCGAAGAAGCGCGGCCGGAGCTGGTCGCTGCCGGTGGCGACCGTGGTGCCCGGCCTCGAGGTCCATCGTGCCGAGGACGCGGCGACGGGCCGCATCGAGCACTTCAGCGAGGCCGAGGTCGCCGCCCGCGACGACCGCGAGCAGTGGCGGCTCGGTCCGCGGATCGGCACCGGTCCGCTGGAGGTCGAAGGCCGCAGGGCCGTGGAGCTCGGGCTCGCCACGCACGCGGTGGACGACGCGGCCGGGTTTTGCGAGACGTACGGGCTCGACGGCTCGATCGCGGACGCCGAACCGGGCTGGGCCGACCGGCTCCTCGAGGCGCTCGCCAGCCCGAGCCTCGCCTGGCTGCTCCTCCTGATCGGCGGGGCCGGCCTCTACATCGAGCTCAAGACGCCCGGCATCGGCTTCGGCGGCTTCGTCTCCATGGTCGCGTTCATCGTCTACTTCTGGAGCCAGCACCTCAACGGCACGTCGGGCTGGCTGGAGGTGATGCTGTTTCTCGCCGGCGTGATCTGCGTGGCCGCCGAGATCTTCGTGCTGCCGGGCTTCGGCGTGCTCGGACTCGGCGGCGGCCTCCTCGTGATCGCGTCGATCGTGCTCGCCAGCCAGTCCTTCGTGCTGCCGGCCAACGACTACCAGATCCGGCAGATGCAGTGGTCGCTGCTCGGAATCCTGGCCGCGGCGGCGGGCGTGGCGGCGCTGGGGTTGGCCGTGCGCCGCTGGCTTCCCTCCACGCCCCTGCTCCGCGACGTGCTGCTCGAGCCGCCCGCCGCCGACGCCGACCTGGCGGGCGACTGGGACGACGATCTCATCGGGGCGGAGGGCATCACCACGACGCGGCTCGCCCCGGCCGGCAAGGCGCGGATCGGCGGCGTGGTCCGAGACGTCGTGGCCGACGCCGCCCTCGTCGGGCCCGGCGCCGCGGTTCGGGTCGTGGAGGTCCGCGACGGACGCATCGTGGTGAGGCCCTCGTGACCGTACTGGCGTGGACCGTCGCGCTTCTGGCCGTGGGCATGGTCATGCTCGTGCTCGAGGTGTTCGTGCCCTCGGGAGGCGTGCTCGGATTCCTGAGCGTGGTCGCGCTCGTGGCCGGCGTGACGGAGGCGTTTCTTCAGGGGGGAGTCTCGTTCGGCATCGGCACGCTCGCGGTGACGGTCGCGGCGGTGCCCGCCACCCTGGCGATCGCCTTCCACTTCTTTCCCGACACGCCGCTGGGCCGGCGGGTGATCCCGCCTCCGCCGGGCCCCGACGACGTGGTGCCCGACGCCGATCGCCGAGCCGTGCTCCGCGGCCTCGTGGGTCGCCATGGCCGCGCGACCTCCGACTTTCTGCCCTGGGGCACCGTGGAGATCGATGGCGTCCTGCACGAGGCGATGAGCGACGGTGGGCCGATCGCCGCCGGACGCCGCGTCGAGGTCGTGGCGGCGCAGGCGACGGCACTCGTCGTCAGGTCGGCGGACGATCCGGCGCCACGGCCGGTGGCCCCGCCGGTGGATCCGGCACGACCCCGAGAAACCGACCTCGAAGAGGCGCTCGAGGCGTTCGATTTCGGGTCGCTGGGGCTTCCGGCCGACGGCGCCGCGGGCGCGGCCGGCGGGAAATTTGACTCGGGCTCCCGGCCGGACAAGTCTTGAGCGGACTTCCGCCCCGCCAGTCCCGCTCCGGAGCCGACCGATGCCCCTCCTGACCCTGATCATCCTCGGCGTCGGCGTGTTCGCGCTGCTGGTGGTGTTCGCCGTGCTGGCGAGATACCTGCGGCTTTGGGTGCAGTCGGTCGCGTCGCGGGCCGGGATCGGCCTGTTCGACCTCGTGGCGATGAGCTTCAAGAAGGTGAATCCCACCGTGATCGTGCGGAGCAAGATCATGGCCGTGCAGGCCGGGCTCGGCGACTCCACCGGCATCACCCGCCAGGCGCTCGAGGCCCACTACCTCGCCGGCGGCCGCGTGCCGCTGGTGGTGCAGGCGCTGATCGCGGCGCACAAGGCCGGCATCCGGGAACTCGACTTCAAGCGGGCCGCCGCGATCGACCTCGCCGGCCGCGACGTCCGCGAGGCGGTGCAGACGAGCGTCTATCCGAAGGTGATCGACTGCCCGGGCAAGAACAGCGGCCGCGAGTCGCTCGATGCCGTCGCCAAGAACGGCATCCAGCTCAAGGTGAAGGCCCGCGTGACCGTACGAACCAATCTCTACCAGCTCATCGGCGGGGCCACCGAGGAGACGATCATCGCCCGCGTCGGCGAGGGAATCGTGTCGGCGATCGGCTCCGCGGAGAGGCACAGCGACGTCCTCGAGAACCCGGACGTGATCTCGAAGACGGTGCTCGCCCGCCGCCTCGACTCCAACACCGCGTTCGAGATCGTGTCGATCGACATCGCCGACATCGACGTGGGGGCCAACATCGGCGCCCGGCTGCAGGCCGATCAGGCCGAGGCCGACACCCGCGTGGCCCGGGCCAACGCCGAGGGTCGCCGGGCGATGGCGGTGGCGAAGGAGCAGGAGATGATCGCCGCCATCGAGGAGAGCCGGGCCGGGCTCGTCGAGGCGGAGGCGGAGGTGCCCAAGGCCGTCGCCGACTCGCTGACCAGCGGCCAGCTCGGCATCTTCGACTACTACAAACTCCGCAACCTGCAGGCCGACACCGACATGCGGCGGAGCATCGCGTCCGGGCCGTCGACGACGGTCGCGGCCGCCCAGTAGCCGCCTCGAGGTCTTTCCATGCACGTGCCCGGCCCCGCGCCGCTCCTCGCCGCCGGCTTCGACTGGCTCGAGGCGGTGCTGCCGCTGCTCTTCGTGATCTTCTGGATCGTCTCGCAGGTGGTGAACCTCGTCCGCCGAGTCGCCGGCCCTGCGGGTCCGGCGCCCGTCGTGCCGCGTCGTCCGCAGCCGCAGGCCGACGAGGTCCGTGTCGATCTCGAGCGGCAGATCGAGGAGTTCCTCCGTCAGTCCCGCGCTCCCAGGGAGCCCGCGGCTCCGCCTCCCGCCGCTCCGCGCCGGCAGGAGGCCCGTCCCAAACCGCCACGACCGGCTCGTCCGCCACAGGGGAAGGCTGCGGCCGCGCCGCGTCTGCCGCCGCCCCTGCCGGGGCAGCCGCGGCGGCTTGTGGAGCGTCATCTGCAGCCGCTCGGGGATGCCGGTGACGACGTGGCCGAGCACGTGCAGGACGCCTTCGCACACGATCTCGTCCACCGCGTGTCGCCGATCGCATCGGGCGACGACGGCGCCGGTGGATCGCGGGCGGCTGGCCATGCATCCCCGATGGCAGCCGAACTCGCGCCGGCGCTGCGTGATCCCGCGACGCTGCGGCGACTGATCCTGATGCGCGAGGTGCTCGATCGTCCGGTGGAACGCTGGGACTAGGGAAACCTCGAGCCCGTGCTGGCGCCTCGTGCTGGCGCGGCCGGAGGGCCGACGCCGCAGGTTCCCCGGTTCGCCTGTCCGTGCGGGAAACCCTCGTTTCGAGGGGGAATGGCGGGGCGGCCACCGGGGCTTTTCACGGCCTCGGCGCGGTCCCGATTTCACGGCTTGAGCGACGTCGCCGGCTGGTCTACAAGGGGTTCGGCAGGGTCGCCGCGGCGGCCCGAACGCAGCGCGTAGACGAGGTTGCCCAAGCCTCGTCTACGCGCTTTTTTCGACGAGCGTCACCGGCGTGACGGTCGTCGCCGGGCCTGTGTCCACGGATGGATGCATCGGCATGTCGTTCTTCCACGGGATGGTGCGGGTTTCGCTCGCGCTGGCGAGCGTCGTGTCGATCGCTGCGCCGTCGGCGGCCGACCCAGCGCCGCTGCCCGTGGCGGTCACGGTGTCCGCCGGCCACACCTACCTGCGATCCGGGCCGAGTGACGACTTTTATCCGACCGAGCGGCTCGTGTCGGGCGACGAGGTCGAGGTCTGGGCGATCGACGAGTCGGGCTACTGCGCGGTGCGGCCCGTAGCGGGCAGCTTCAGCTGGGTGCTTGCCCGCGACGTGCAGCGGGAGTCGTCCGGGCCCGGGCCTGATGCCGCCCGCGGCGACGACGAGATGACCGGCGTCGTCGTCACCGATGCCGCAGTCGCGCGGGTCGGTTCGCAGATCAACGACCTGAGGCACGTCACGCAGGTGGCCCTCGAGGCGGGCGAGCGGGTCGTGATCCTCGGTGCGGCGAGCGTGGCGCAGGGGCGTCATGCGGGTGACTGGCTGAAGATCGCACCGCCATCGGGTGAGTTTCGCTGGGCATGGTGCGAGGACCTCGCACTGCCGCCCGGCCTGGCGCCCGTGCTGCCGGCCGTGGCCGAACCCGCCGTGGCGGGCATCGCGGCTGCCGGCGAGGCGATCGAGGCGATTCGCGACGCAGGCTCGGCGGTCACGCAGGCGGTGGCCGAGTTCGAGGCGGCATCGCCTCCTCCCGCCGATACCGGCGGCGGGGTCGTGCGGCTGCTCGCCGGCTGGCTGCCGCGAGGCACCAACGTCTTCGAAGGGCCGGCCACGCCCCCGCCCGCGGTGAGTGCCGGCGCCGCCGCCGCGGCCGGCGACGAGCTCGCCGACATCGACCTCGCCCTCTCCCTGGCGGTGACAGGCCCGAGCGAGTCGTGGAATCTCTCGCCGCTGCGGGAGCGGCTCCGCCTCGCAGCGACCCGCGCCTCCGCGCAGGGCGACCGCACCCGCGCCCAGGCGATCGACGCCCGTCTGGCGAGATTCGAGGAGATCCAGGCGCGGCAGCGGTCCATCGCCTCAGCCCCTCCCGCCGCCGAGCCGCTGCGGCTCGGCGGCATGTGGTCGAGCCTCTCGGACCTCGGCAGCCGGCCCGTTCGGCCCGGCGTGCTGCCGGGTGGCAGGCCCGCGGGCGGCCAGCCCACGTGGACCCCACCCGACCAGATGGAGGCGACCGGCAGGCTGGCGACGGTGATCTCGCGGCGGCCCGACGCGCCGCGGTGGGCGGTCGTGGACGACGGCAACAACGTGCTGGCCTTCGTCACGCCGCAGCCCGGCGTCGATCTCGGCCCGCTCGTCGGGCAGCAGGTGGCAGTCCGTGGCGCCAAGGGCTACATGCCCGAGTACAAGCGACCCTACGTCGTGGCCTCGGAGGCGCGGGTGCGGATGGCCTCGCTGCCGGCGGCCGTGTCGGGGCCGGACGGCACGCAGTAGCACTCAGCGGGGCTGGAGGGCGTCGAGCTGCTCGGCGGTCATCCACCGCGAGGCGAGTTCCGCGTGGACGTCGTCGCGGGCCGAAGCGGACGTTCGCGTCGCACCGGGGCCGGCCGCGAGCGTCACGAGCGTGCGGCGATCCTCGGGCGACGTTCTCGTCATCCGGTCGGCGATCCTGGCCACCGCCGTCGGGTTCCGGGCCGCCGCGGCCGCGAACTGCGAGACGAACAGGCTGATCTCGTGCACGTTGGTCGCCGCGGAGCGGATGATCAGCGGCTGCAGCGTGCGGGTGACGATCTCGAGGCCCACACCGTCGACGTCGAGGAAGGCGTCGATCTGGACCGTCTGCCGCCTCCGTCCGGCGGCCGCGTCGGCCGCGTGCCGCACGACCACGAGACACGAGCCCGTGAGGGGCTTGGGCGAGAGCGAGCCGTCGTACCGGCCGGTGCCGTGGAACACCGACAGCCCGCCCTGTTCGTTCCGCTCGCGATGCAGCAGACGGACCGTGCCCACGGTGCCGTAGCCGTCGGCGAACTTCCAGCCGGCGGGGCCCGCGGGATCGAGCGACAGTTGGCTGATGCCGAGCACGCGCCAGACGTCGACGAGGGTCTCGGGCTTCGCGAGGATGAAGTCGAGCAGGGCCGGGTCGCAGGTCACGCTCGCCGCGGGCAGCCGCTTCGCGAGGGTGCAGCGGCGGATCACCTGGTCGGCGACCCGGCGTTCCGCCGGCGCCATGCGGTCGAGCGGCACGGAATCGACGGCGCGGCGCTGCGCGTCGCGGGCCGGCTGGCCGAGCGCGGTGACCAGGCCGGGCGACGACTTCGCCTCGCCGGCGGCCCGCGTCGCCTGCGCGAGACCCGGAACGATCAGCAGACCAAGGACGACGAGCGCGTGAAGCCGCGTCATCATGTCGAACCCCCCCTGACGTGCCCTCCCCGGCACCGCGAACGGTGCCGCCCTGGAAAGGGTTTCGGATCGCGGGGGTGGTCGGGGCGAGAGAATCCGTTTCCCGGCCGCCGGGGCGGCGAGGCACCTTGCCGGACTTGCCCCGTCGCCGTGGCCCGCGGTTGCCACGATTCCCCAGCCAGCCACGTCTCCGAAGGTCGACCCCGCTGTGGACGGGTGGTAGAACCGACCGCGATGGACGGAGGAACGATGCGCGGGGGTCGATCGAGATCGTGTGCCGGCATGCGATGGGCTCGGAGCCTGACGGTCACGGCCGTGATGCTCGCGGCCTGCCTCGTGGCGGCGCACCGCGCCAGGGCCGCCTCGCTCGACGCCAACACGACCACCGCCTACTCGGCCATCGTCAACTTCGATCGCGCCGACTACTTCTACCCGTGGCGGTTCGGCTCCGACACGTCGCGGCTGGACAGGCTCGGACGGCTCGAGACCGGAATGCTCTTCCTGTTCGACGTCAGTTCCAGCGGCTCGATCAGCTTCGGCACGAGCAACGCGTCGTGGGACACGATGCAGACGGCGATGCCGGCGGGACGGCACGTGATCTCGCTCGGGTCGCTCGGCGGGATCGTCGGCAACAACACCGCGATCGACTCGCTGGCGGCCCAACTCGTCGCCATGAAGACCGCGCAGGGCCTCGACGGCGTCGACATCGACTGGGAGGACATGCCGGGGGTGCTGCCGGTGTCTCAGTATGCGGCGACGGTGGGCAGGCTCGCCGGCACGCTGCGGGCCAACGGCCTGGTCGTCTCGACGTCGCACGCGCAGGGCTCGCAGTACGTGCCGTATGCCGCTGCGGTGGCAAGCGCCGTCGATCACGTGAACCTGCAGTTCTACTTCGCATCGAACAACGCGATGGACATGGGCGCCTTCAAGGCCCGGCTGTCCGACTACGTGGACAGCGGCGTGCGGCCGGCCCAGATCAGGGTCGGCCTGCCTTCGTACGGGATGGTGAGCGGCAGCCCGACGAGCGACAAGTGGCGGAGCTGGTCGCAGCTGCTCGCGAAGGGCGCGAACGTCACCTCGGGCACCACGTTCACCGACTCGAACGGTGAGACCTACTACTACAGCGGCACCGACCTGCTCGCCCGGAAGATCGCCTACGCGAAGGCCAACGGCTTCGGCGGCGTATTCACCTGGGAGCTGTCGCAGGACGTGGACTACAGCGACCCGAGATCGTTCAACCGGCTCGTCGACTCCCTCACGCTCGATGCGCCGCCGGTGCTCCTGTTCGACGACACGAACGCGGGCTCGGGACCGCTCGGCACCGGTGCGGTGACGCTCGGCAGCGGCACGGTGCTGAACAACGGCGTGATCCGGTTCGCCCGTTCCGGCACGCTCGCGGTGTCGAACCGCATCGACGGCG
>CAIKWU010000402.1 GCA_903831155.1 uncultured Planctomycetaceae bacterium
ACCACTGAGCGTTGACCCGCCGGCAGACTCGCTCCGCTCCGGCTGTGGAAGGGCCTGCGCTCCACGAGCCCGCCGGCTCCCAAGGAGGTGCGCGATGACCGAGTAAAGCGACGCGGGTTGACAAACCCCTACATAGCTGAAGCCAAGGCGGCCAGGGCACGATTGCGGTGCCGAAGAATCCCCGCACGGGTGTCGCTCGTCGTGGTGCATCGTGGTTGACCTCATGGTCACGGTGTCAGGTCGAAGTTGCGGTCGGCGTCGTCACCGGTGACCTTGAGCGGAATCCCGGTCACGTACCTCGCCGGCACGAGCGTGGAGACATCGCGGTACATCAGGCCTGTCCGGTCGCTCTTCCGTTCCGGCCCCACCGGTCGGCTGATCTCGAAGAACACCATCACGTCGCCACGCGGCGTGTGCGGCGAGTCGTATCGGCCGCCGACGATCGGGGCCGAGACGGAGCGGGAATGATCCGCTCCGGCCGCGAACACGACGAAGGCCTGCGCATCCGCCGGAAGGGGCTTCCCGGCCAGCGTGACAGCACCCTGCAGGTGGGCCGGCAACTCCCGCGAGCAACCCGAGGCGGAGACGACGACCGCGATCGCGAGCAGCCCGGACGGCAACCGGGCGCGGGGCAGGAAATAGTTCATGGGGGTCGTGGAGGATGCGAGCGAAGAGGCGCTCTCCGGCCCCGGCCGGAGTATCGACGATCGACCACGATTGTCAGTGAGTCGGCGGGCGTGAGGTCACGAAAAAAACCTCACGCGTCCATGAGGTTTTTCACGGATGCCACGCCACGGAAACCTTGTTCGCGACCGCGAAAACCAATAGGTTGCAGGGAGCGGCGAAGCGGCTGGCACGGTGGCTCCACGGACGGGGCCTGACGCCTTCAACGCCGTCGCTCATCACGGGAACGTTCCACGAGGGTCTGCCATGCGCCGGTTCAATGTCCTTGCTCTGGTTCGCGTGCAGCGGCGGTCGCTCTGGCGGCTTGCGCTCGCCGCATTAACCGTCGCGGTGTCGGTGCCGGCCGCTCATGCGGAGACCCGCACCTGGACCGGCGCCGTCAGCCAGGTGTTCGGCACGGTCGGCAACTGGAACACGGGTGTCCCGGACGCCGCCGACACGGCCCTCTGGGACGGGTCGTCGACCGCGAATCTGAGCATCAGCCTCGCCACCGCGCAGGCGGTGAAGGGCCTGCAGCTCACGAGCCCCGGTGGCGCGGTCTCCCTCGGCGGCAGCACGCTGACTCTGGGCGCGGGGGGCATCGACATGACCGCGGCCACGCAAGGGCTGACCATCACGTCGAACCTCACGCTCGGCGGCGGTCAGGCGTGGAACGTGGCCAGCGGTCAGACGCTCGCGCTGGCGACCGGCACCTTCACCCGGCCGGCGGGCACCGCCCTGAGCCTGCCCGGCGCGGGCACGGTGACCAGCAGCATGGCGGGCCTGGCCAACACCAACGGCATCGTCGGCCCGTGGGCGTCGATCGGCACGGGTGTCGATACGAGGTACGTCACGCTGGCGAGCGGCACGCTCGTGCCTTATACGGGCGCCACAATCTCTGCCACGTGGGACTTCAACACCGTGAGCAGCACGACCAACACGAACGTGGAAACGAACAGCACGGCACCCATCACCTACGGGGGCTCCACACGCTCGGCCAACACCGTTCGATATACCGGCAGCGGCGTGACCG
>CAIKWU010000403.1 GCA_903831155.1 uncultured Planctomycetaceae bacterium
GCTCATCAGGATCGCGGTCAAGAGATCGCGGAGATCGCAGCCCGCCGCCTTGTAGGCGCCGAGGATGCCTCCCGAGACGAGCCCCATGCCGCTGACCATCACCACGGCGAGTTCCGACCGCGTGAGCCGTGGCAGGTAGGGCCGGATCACGAGCGGAGCCTCCGTCTGGCCGAGGAAGATCGACGCGGCGGCGTTGAGCGTCTCGGCGCCGCTCGACCCGAGGATCTTCGCGGTCACCCAGGCGAACGCCCGCACGATCACCTGCATGATCCCGAGGTGGTAGAGCACGGCGAAGAGGGCCGCGACGAACACGATCGTGGGGAGCACCCGGAACGCGAACACGAAGCCCGTCGGCCCGGCCGGGTCGGCGAGCTTGTCGCCGAACACGAAGCGGGCTCCGGCGTCGGAGCAGGCGAGGACCGTGTCGACCCACTTCGCCGCCGATTCCAGGACCTGCTGGCCCGTCGTGGACCGCAGCAGGACGAATCCGAGCACCACCTGCATCGCCAGCCCGCCGATCACCATCCGCGGCGAGATCTTGCGGCGGTTCTCCGAGAAGAGCCAGGCGGCGCCGAGGATGGCGGCCACTCCCAAGAGCCCGCGGAAGCGGTCGAGATCGCCCATGGTGATGCCTCCAGACGGGAAACCGGGATCAGAGTCGTTCCAGGATCAGCGACCGCTTCGGCGGCGGCACGTCGGCGATCGTGGTCGCGTCGGCGAGCATGGCGAGCGACTCCGGCAGCGCGGCGGCGAAGGCCGGATTGACGTGCAGTTCGGCGATCACGTCGCCGGCGCGGACTTCGTCGCCCACCGTCTTCGTGAACACGATGCCCGCGGCAGGATCGATCGTCGAATCGGCGCGGGCCCGGCCCGCCCCGAGGAGCATCGACGCCTGCCCCACCGGCCAGGCGCGGATCCCGGTGATGAAGCCCGATCGGGTGGCGCGGAACTGTTCGACCCGCGCCGCCTTCGGCAGCACGCCGAGCGGGTCGTCGCAGACCCGAGGATCGCCCCCCTGGGCCGCGACGACCTTCCGAAACCGTTCGAGCGCCGAGCCGTCGTCGATGGAGCGACGGCACTTCTCCAGGGCCTCGTCGCGGGTCGCCGCCACCCCGCCGAGCACGAGCATCTCCGCGGCCAGTTCCAGCGACACCTCCATGAGGTCGTCGGGGCCGCGGCCCTTCAGGCACTCGATGCTCTCCCAGACCTCGACCGCATTGCCGACGGCCCGGCCGAGCGGCGCGTCCATGCTCGTGATCAGGGCCTGCACGGGCTTGCCGAGCTCGCGGCCGATTCGCGTCATGCTCTCGGCGAGGGCCCGGGCATCCTCCCGCTTCGCCATGAAGGCGCCGTCGCCGGTCTTCACGTCGAGCACCAGGCTGTCGATGCCCTCGGCGAGCTTCTTGGAGAGGATCGAGGCGGTGATCAGGGGGATGCTCTCGACCGTGGCGGTCGCGTCGCGGAGGGCGTAGAGCACGCGGTCGGCGGGGGCGATCTCGGCCGTCTGGCCGATCAGCACCATGCCGCACTCGCGGGCCACGCGGCGGTAGGCGGCGAGGTCGAGGTCGATGCGGAAGCCCGGGATGCTCTCGAGCTTGTCGAGCGTGCCGCCGGTGTGGCCCAGGCCCCGGCCCGACACCATCGGCACCGTGACCCCGCAGGCGGCGGCGATCGGGGCCAGAATCAGGCTGGTCTTGTCCCCCACGCCGCCGGTGGAGTGCTTGTCGACCTTGGGCCCGGGAATGTCGGAGAGGTCGATGACGGTGCCCGAGTGGAGCATCGCCTCGACGAGCGCGGCGGTCTCACGCGGCGTCATGCCCCGCCAGAGGATCGCCATGGTCATGGCGGCCCACTGGTATTCCGGCACCTCGCGGCTGGCGATGCCGCCGACCATGAAGCGGATCTCGTCGGCCGTGAGCTCGCCGCCGTCGCGCTTCCTGCGGATCAGATCGACGGCACGCATGCTGTGCTCCTGGAAACGCGGCTCAGTGTCGGGCCGATGTGCCGAACTGCCGATCGCCCGCGTCGCCGAGGCCCGGCACGATGAAGCCGACGTCGTTGAGGCCCTCGTCGAGGGCCGCCACGTGGATCGCCACGTCGGGCATCGCCTCCGAGAGCTTGCGGATCCCTTCGGGCGCCGCGATCAGCGCCAGGAAGATCAGCCGAGGAATGCCGGCGGCCTGCAGGATCTCGCAGGTGCGGATCGCGGAGCCACCCGTCGCGAGCATCGGATCGACGACGATCGCCATCGAGGCGCCGCAGTTGGCGGGCAGTTTGTTGTAGTACTCCTGCGGACGCAGCGTGGTCTCGTCGCGGTAGAGGCCGATGTGCCAGACCTCCGCGTCCGGAATGAGCTCGATCAGGCCCTCGGCCATCCCGAGGCCGGCGCGGAGGATCGGCACGACCGCGATCCGCTCGGCGATCCGCCGGCCCTTGGCCTCGCCGAGCGGCGTGGGCACGCGGACGTCGGACGTGGGCACGGTGGCCGTGGCCTCGACGGCGAGCAGCCGGGTGATCTGGCCCACAGCACGGCGAAACTCGGGGGGCTTCGTGGCCGGATCGCGGAGGGCGACGACGTGGTGCGCCACGAGGGGATGCGACGACACCTGAACACGCGACATGCGACTCGCCCTCCGATTCCCTGCCGGCCACGGCCGCCTGATCATACGGCGGCAGGTCGCGTTGTCGAATGCGCCCCGATCATGCCGGACGGCTACACTCCGGCACGCTTCGCTCCCCGCCGCCACGAGGTCGCCGATGTCCGCTCACGCCGCGATGCCCTCCGACGATGACCTTCTCACCGCCGCGCGGGCTGCGGGAGCCAACGCCCATTCTCCTTACTCCGGTTGGAAGGTGGGATCGGCGGCTCTCTTCGCCGAGACGGGCGGCACCGTCCACCAGGGGGCC
>CAIKWU010000404.1 GCA_903831155.1 uncultured Planctomycetaceae bacterium
GCCTGGGTGCTCGCGAACCCAGCCGTGACCGCCGCGATCGTGGGCGCCCGCCGGCCGGGGCAGTTCGCCGATCACGTGGCCGCCGCCGACCTGCACCTCTCACCGGACGAACTCGCCGCGATCGCCGGGGCGGTGGCATGATGTGGCGACGGGTTGTCGCAGCCGCGGTGCCGACGCTCGCGGTGGCCTTGGTCGCGAGCGGTCTTGCCAGCGAGACGCGTGCCACGACGACCGTGGGCCGCCTTCGCTGCGAGCACCGGACGAACCCCCAGGGAATCGACGCGCCCCGACCTCGGCTCGCCTGGATCATCGAGTCGGATGTGCCGGGCGAACGGCAGACGGCGTATCGCGTGCTGGCGGCGACCAGCGCCGATCGGCTCGCTCGCGAAGAGGCCGATCTCTGGGACTCGGGCCGCGTCGAGTCGGGCGATTCGGTCGGGGTCGTCTACGGCGGCGCTCCGCTTGCCTCACATGAGGCGTGTCATTGGAAGGTACGGATCTGGGGACGAAGCGGTGAGCCGACCGCGTGGAGCGAGCCGGCAGCATGGTCGATGGGCCTGCTCGCCGCGGCGGATTGGCAGGCCCACTGGATCGGACTCGAGCAGGAGATCCCGAAACGGTTCGTCGAGGACACCAACTGGATCTGGTATCCCGACGACGGCCCGGCCGATACCCTTCCGCCGGGCCAGCGGTGCTTCCGGAAGGCCTTCGACATCCCCGCGGAGAGACCGTTCGCGAACGTCGTCCTGCGGATCACCGCCGATGACAAGTGCTCCATCTTTATGGATGGCCGCGAGGTCGGCAGCCGAGCCGGTGGCCAGGCGACGAAGGAGATGGACCTGACATACCGGATGCGGCCCGGTCGCCACGTGCTGGCGGTCATGGCCGAAAACGGCGGCACCGAGGCGGGGCCGGCGGGTCTGATCGCCAGGCTCCAGGTGGACTTCGCGAGCGGCGACCCGCTCGTGGTCCGGGCCGATGAGTCGTGGCGAACGAGCCGTGAGGCCGCCTCCGGCTGGCAGCAGCCCGACTTCGACGATTCCACCTGGCTGCCAGCCCGCGTGCTCGGCCCGGTGGGCATGCCGCCGTGGGGGGCGGTGCAACGGGCCGAGGAGCGGCGACTCCCTGCCCGCCATCTCCGCCGGGAGTTCGACGTCGTGAAGCCGGTGAAACGGGCGATCGTTTCGGTCTGCGGCCTCGGGTCGTCGGAGCTCCATCTCAACGGCCGCAAGGTGGGCGACCACGTGCTCTCGCCCGCGCTCGCCGAGTATCCAAAGCGGCTCTGGTACGTGACGCACGACGTCACCGATTCCCTTCATCAGGGCCGCAACGCCATCGGGGCGATCCTGGGCAACGGCCGGTTCTTCGCGGTCCGCAGCCAGGTGTATGCGAACATGCCGACCTATGGCCTGCCGAAGCTCCTCCTTCGGATGCGGATCGAGCACGACGACGGCAGCGTCACGAACGTGACCAGCGACGACCGCTGGCGGGTGACCGACGCCGGCCCGATCATCGCCAACAACGAGTATGACGGAGAGGAGTATGACGCCCGCGCGTCGCTTGGAGCCTGGGCCGAGGCGGGCTACGACGACGGTGCGTGGCAGATTGCCGCCGAGGTGCCCGCCCCGTCCGGCACGCTCTCCGCGCAGATGATCGAACCGATTCGCGTGGTCGAGCGGATCACACCGCGGTCGGTCACGCGGCTGCCTTCGGGGGGGAACGTGTTCGATCTTGGTCAGAACATCGTCGGCTGGTGCCGGCTCACGGCGAGCGGATCAGCCGGCACGCGGATCACCCTGCGGCACGCCGAGCGGCTGCTGCCCGACGGCACGCTCGACCTTGCCAACCTCCGCGGGGCCCGCGCCACCGACGTCTACACGCTCGCGGGCAGCGGCACCGAGACCTGGGAGCCGCGATTCACATCCCACGGGTTTCGGTTTGTCGAGGTGAGCGGCTATCCCGGGGAACCAGCGATCGAAAGCCTCGAAGGCTGCGTGGTGCACGACGACCTCCGGCCTACCGGCGCGATCCGCACGTCGAGCGACGTCTTGAACGCCGTCTCACGGAGCGCCGTCTGGGGGCTGCGGGGCAATTACCGCAGCGTGCCGACCGACTGCCCGCAGCGAGACGAGCGGCAAGCGTGGCTCGGCGACCGGCTCCAGGTGGCCCGCGGCGAGGCCTATGCGTTTGACACGGCGGCCTTTTACGCGAAGTGGCTCCAGGACATCGACGACGCCCAGCGGGACGACGGGGCCATTCCCGACGTGTGTCCGGCCCACTGGCCGAGCTTCACCGACAACGTGGTCTGGCCCAGCGCCGCGATCCTCGTGGCGGAGGGCCAGCTGCGGCACTTTGGCGACCGAGTCGTGGTGGAGCGGCACTATCCCTGCTTCGTGAAGTGGATCGACCACATGCTCTCGTTCGTGAGGGACGGGATCACCAGCCGCGACACCTACGGCGACTGGTGTGTGCCGCCGGAGGATCCGCGGCTGATCCACTCGCAGGATCCGGCCCGCAAGACAGCGCCGGCACTGCTGGCCACGTCGTTTCTCGCCCACGACCTTGCCGTGCTGGCCAGGTTCGCCGACCTGCTCGGCGAGGAAGGGGATGCGGCGAGGTTTCGCCGGGAGGCGGCCACGATCCGCGCCGCGTTCCATGGCGCCTTCTATCGGCACGGCGACGGCTACTACGACAACGGCACACAGACGTCGTGCGTGCTGCCGCTGGCATTCGGGCTCGTGCCGGAAGGCGAGTCGCAGCGTGTGACGCGGCGGCTTGTCGAGCAGATCGAGGGGCCGGCCCGCGGGCACATCGCCACGGGGCTCGTCGGCGGCCAGTTCCTGCACCGCACGCTCGCGGCCGTCGACAGGCCCGATCTGGCCCTCGCGATCGCGACGCACCGCGACTATCCGAGCCTTGGCTACATGGTGGAGCAGGGGGCGACCACCGTATGGGAACTCTGGAACGGCGACACGGCCGATCCGGCGATGAACTCGGGCAATCACGTGATGCTCACCGGCGACCTTCTCGAATGGATGTACGCCGACCTTGCGGGCATCGAGCCGGGCGACGACGGCGGCGGCTTCCGCACGATCCGCATGCGGCCACGATTCGTGAAGGGGCTCGACTTCGTGGAAGCCGCCTACGACTCGCCCTACGGGCACATCGAGAGCCGGTGGCGGCGGGAGGGAGGCCGGATCCGCTGGGAAGTGGTGGTGCCGGTGAACGCCGAGGCGGAGGTGGTTCTTCCCGGCGAGGCGGCCGTCCGACTTCAGAGCGGTCGCCACGTGCTGGAGCGGTGATTGGCTTTGGATCGTGCTCGGCGGCGACCGCCGTAGGCAGCAGGCGAAGGGCAGCGGTAGCATATTGGCTGGAATGGGCGAAGGTGTCCGTGTCGTGTTCTCCTGGAAGAGGAGCGTCATCATGATGCGGTTCGTCGTGATCGTGATGGTCGGTCTGGCCCTCGGCTGCTCGCGGGGATCAAGCGAGCGACTCGCCCGCTGGACGGCCACGTGCGAGGTCTGTTCCTGGCGGAAGACCGGTTTGGTGAAGCA
>CAIKWU010000405.1 GCA_903831155.1 uncultured Planctomycetaceae bacterium
CGGACCCGCGGGCCCTGCTGCCGTCGGCCGGGCTGCACGAGGGCCTTGATGTGCACGCCCTCGCGGAGGCGATACCGTTCGATCATCGTGGCGGGCACGAACGGGTCGGTCCGCTCACGCGTGTAGTTGGTCTCGACGCTGCGGAGGAAGCCGTACCCGTTGGGGTGCATTTCGAGCACGCCAACACCCGGCTCCAGCGGAATCGGCTCGCCGTTCTCGGCGACCTCGGGCTCCGGCTCCGGCGGCCTCATGCCCTCGCTGTCCATGCCCACCGCCCCGGCGCCGGACGGCGGGGGACCGCCGCCCCCTCCACCGCCACCACGCCGATATCGCCGACGACGCCCGTAACCGCCCCCCTGATAGCCCTGGCCCTGACCCGGGCCCGGGCCCTGACCGGGGCCGAAGCCCCCCTGCCCCTGACCCTGCCCCCCGAACCCACCGGGACGACGCGAACGCCTGCGTTTCGACATGGAAGGTGAAACCCTCGACTACACGAACGTCTGGACCGTGGCGGTTCGACCGCCTGACGAATGCGACCGAGACCCGGCCGGCGGCTGCCAAGCTCGGTGGATCGGTCGCTGCAGGCTTGCGGCTCACCCGCGTCGTTTTCGCACCGGAAAAGAGGCCGAAAGGGCCTTGAATCCTGCACGAGGCCCCCACAGGGACCCGCGAAACGATGCCGTTGTATGAACGGCCCCTGGGCGAAGATGCGGCATCAGGATCGACGGTCCGCTTGAACCGCCCGGGGAGAGGCACTCTCGGCCCCTACACCCCCTGGCCACAACCCGCCCCACTGGCTTGTGAGACGAAGTTCCTGCAAGAAAGCCTCCGGAAGGCCTCAGGCCTGTTTCCGGAATCGCCATCCACTGACGACTTGAAAAGTATCCGGCGACCCCTCCGGGTTGTCAAGCGGCGGCCGGGGCCCCCCGCCGGTGCCACCCCCAGAAATCGCTGGAAAAACCAGTGGTTTTCGGCCCTGACTGCCGGTGGCGGGGGCTGCCCGGGAGGGCTGGGGCGACCGCACGGGCATGGCCAGCGTTTTCGGTGCAACTCCTACGACCGGTTTGACCGATACAGGAGTCAGGGGAATCGGTCCGGAACATCCGCAGCGACTGCTTCCCCACCGCACGGCACCAGATTCCTCCACGCGTGAGAGCGTAGCGATGCACCGCTTCCATCCCATGACAGCACGGATCCACCTGGGCCTCCGTATCGTCGGGCTCTGCCTCGCGGCAGCCGGCTCCACGGCCCACGCTGAAATCGTATGGCACGACAGCCTGCCCACCGCGCGGACTGCGTGTGCCGCCTCGGGCAAGCCGGTGCTCGCGATCTTCGTGGCCTCGTGGAGCCCCGAGGCGACGCGGTTTCGGGAACAGACACTCGCCAGCCCCGAGGTGAAGGGACTGATCGAGGCTTGCTTCGAGGCCACCATCGTCGACGTCGACGCCAATGAGGCCCTCACTCGCCGGATGGAGGTCGCCCACGTTCCGTCGGCCTGCATCTTCGGCGAGAAGGGACGGCCGCTGGCCTCGTTCGAGTGCCCCGAGCAGCCGCTGGCCTTCGTGGCCGCTGCCTCGAAGGCCGCCCAGGAGGCCGCCACCGCCCGCATCACCGGCGGCGCCGCGGTGGCTGAGTCCTCGACGGCAACATCGGCCAACCTCGCCGCGGCAGGTTTCCAGCAGACGCCCGGCGACGGCGATCCGCTCGCCAGCCCCAACGCCTCCGAAGGCGGCCCCTCATCGACCGGTTCGATCTCGCTGGTGACCGCGAAGGTGCGGCAGCTCTCCGACTTCGCCACGGGGGTCGAGCTCTCGCCGGCGCCCGCGGCTGCGACCGCCGTCGCCCGCGCCGCCCCCGAGTCGAGTCGCTTCCCACGCCCGCAGGCCACGATCGGTCAGGCCGCGACACTGCCTGCCTCGCCGCCCGACTGGCCTGCCGAGCGGACTCAGCACGCGGCGGCGTTCACGAATGCGTCGCAGGCCGCTCCCACCCGCGTGGGCATCGAGCCCCTGGGCACCCCGCCGACGTCGGCCGCTCCGTGGCTGGGCGGAGCGCCGGCCGCCGGTTCGGCGGCGACCGCTTCCGCCGCGGCCTCCGACGAGCCCGAATCAGTGGCGACCGCCTCCGATCTGACCGGTCCGCCGGCCCCCAAGTCGACCTGGTCGACGCTGGTCGCCGCGGTCTCGAAGCCGTTCACGAAGCCCACGGCACCGGCCACACCGCCAGCCGCGCCGCCGGCTGCACCGCCGACGATGCCACCGTCCAAGCCCGCCTCGCCGGTCGCAGACGCCGTTGCGGCGGCACTGACCACCCCCGCCCAACCCGAGGCAGCACCGGCCGCCGACCACCACGGCTCGATGCCCCTGGGCCTCGAGGGATACTGCCCGGTCACGCTCGCCGACCGCGGCGTCTGGACCGAGGGCCGCGCCCAGTGGGGCGTCCGCCATCGCGGCCGCACCTATCTGTTCGCCGGCCCCGAGCAGCAGCAGGCGTTCCTCGCCGCTCCGGATCGCTACTCCCCGGTGCTGTCGGGCGACGACCCCGTCGTGGTGGTCGATCAGGGCCGCAGTGCTCCCGGCCGCCGCGCCTATGGCGTCACCTACCAGTCGCGGATGTATCTCTTCTCCTCGCCTGAGACGCGGGCCCAGTTCGCCGCCAACCCGGAGCGTTACACGGCCCCGGTCATGCTCGCCGAACGTCCCGCGCCGGCCGACGCGACGCGGCGGTACTGATTGTCGCGCGGTCGGGCCATCCTGGCCCCGACCGCTTACGCCCGTCGCGGTCACAGCGCAAGGTGTGACTCGGACGGGCACTGGCCGCCCTCCTGGCGGCCTCCTCGCGCGGTCGGGCCA
>CAIKWU010000406.1 GCA_903831155.1 uncultured Planctomycetaceae bacterium
CCAGCGAAGCCAGGATGGCGAAGCGCAGGCGGCATGCAGTGAGCGGCGGGCAGGATGCCCGCCGCGAACGTCCGGCGACGGGGCACGGGCAGCCCCTTGCGCCGGCGTGCCGCACGGGCCTTCCACCGCGGCCCCGACCGGGCGCCGATCAGCCCTCGGCGGCGGCGAGCTCCTCCTGGAGCACCAGCCAGCGTTCCTCGGCAGCCGCCAGCTTTTCGGCCGCGGCCGTCATCTCGGTGTGCAGCCGCACCGCCTCGTCGGCGTCCGACGTCGCGAGCAGGGAGGCGTTCGCCTTCTTCTTCTCGGCGTCCAGCCGGGCGATCGACTTCTCCAGCGTGGCGATCTCCTTGCGGATCTCGCGGTCGGTGCGGGCGGCCGGCTTGGCCGTCGCCCCGCGGGGAGCGTCGCCACGCGGCCCCGACGAGCCCCGCACGCCGCGGCCGGCCGCCGCCTCGGCGTCGTCGATCTCCTTCGACACCGCGGCGAGATAGGTGGCGTAGTCGCCGAGCGTGTTGACCACGCGGCCATCCTTCACCTCGATCACCGTCGACGCGACCGCCTGCATGAAGGAGCGGTCGTGGCTCGTGAAGACGACCGTGCCCTCGTAGGCGACGAGCGCCTCCGCGAGCGCGTCGACCGTCTCCACGTCGAGGTGGTTGCCCGGCTCGTCGAGCACGAGCACGTTGAAGCTGCCGAGCAGCAGGCCCGCGAGGCAGAGCCGCGCCCGCTCGCCGCCGGAGAGCACCTTGACCTTCTTCTCGACCCCGCTCCCGCGGAAGAGCATGGCGCCGGCCACGTCGAGGATCCGCTGCTGCTTCGTGCCGATCGCCGCCGCCCGCTCGAGGTGCTCGAGCACCGTCTGATCCTCGCGGATGCTCGTGTAGACGTGCTGCGCGTAGACGCCGAGTTCGCAGCCGTAGCCCCACCGCGCCTCGCCGGCGCGCGGCTCCAGCGAGCCCACGAGCGTCCGCAGGAAGGTCGTCTTGCCCTGGCCGTTGTCGCCCACGATCGCCGCCCGGGAGCCGTGCTCGATCTCGAGGTCGATCTCCGCGGCGATCCCGCGGTCGGGGTAGCCGATGGAGAGACCGCGGCAGCGGACCGCCGGCCCCCTGCGGGGGCTCACGGTGGGGCACTGGATCGCGGCGGTCGGCGCCGCGGCAGCCACCTCCTCCACTTCCAGCCGCTCGAGCTGCTTTGCCTTCGACTTCGCACGGGAGGCGGTCGAGGCCCGGGCCTTGTTGCGGGCGATGAAGTCCTCGAGCTGCCGCCGCTTGGCGAGCACCGCGGCGTTCGTCCGCTCGACGTGGGCCGCCCGCTCCCGCTGGTACTCGAGAAACGCGTCGACCTTGCCCGGATACGTGGTCAGGCTTCCCGCCGTGAGGTCGAGCGTCTGGTCGCAGGTGGCGCCGAGGAACGCCCGGTCGTGCGACACGATCAGGCAGGCCTCGCGGTAGCCGCGGAGGAAATGCTCCAGGAGGATCTGGGTCCGCAGGTCGAGGAAGTTGGTCGGCTCGTCGAGCAGCAGCAGGTTGGGCTCGTGGAGGAGCAGGGCGGCGAGCTTCACGCGGGTCTGCCATCCGCCCGAGAGCTCAGCGACGGGGCCGGTGAGCCGCGTGCCCTTGATCTCGAAGTCGCCTGCCACCTCGCCGCACTTCCAGTCGGGCTGGCCGCTGTCCCGCATGAGGAACTCGAGGGCCGACTCGCCGGGCAGGAAGGGGTCGTGCTGCCGGAGGTAGCCGATCCGCAGCCGCGGGTGGCGGACGATCTCGCCCGAGTCGAGTTCCTCCTCGCCGAGGATCACCCGGAGGAGGGTGCTCTTGCCGGCGCCGTTGCGGCCGATGAAGCCCACGCGGCCGTCGTCGGTGATGGTGGCCGAGGCCTCGTCGAGGAGGACCTGGTCGCCGTACCGCTTGCAGGCGTTCTTGATTTCGAGGAGGACCGCCATGAGCCCCTTTCCGGGTCGGGGGCCGCCGCGGAGGGCGACGGCCGGGGAAGGAGGGTAGGGCGGGGAACGCTTCGGCCACAAGTTCGCCGTCTGCAGCCCGATCCGTTACGATGTCGCGGCCGTCGGACGCGGCTCACGCCCCGCCCCGGGAAGGCCGTCCGGCCCCCATGCCTCGCAGCAAGGAATCGTTCATGACTCGCGCCTCGCGTCGCCGTTTCCTCGGGAATCTCTCGCTCGCCGGCGCCGGCTACTTCGTCGCGGCCGGCAGCCGGCCTGCCCGCAGCGCCTCGGCCAACGAGGAGCTCACCGTCGCCTGCGTCGGCGTGGGAGGCAAGGGTGGCAGCGACTCCGACAACGCGGCCCTCTTCGGCCGCGTGATCGCGATCTGCGACGTCGACCGCAACACCCTCGAGAGCAAGGGCAAGGGCGACAAGTTCAAGGAGGCCGAGCGGTTCACCGACTTCCGCGAGCTGTTCGCGAAGCACGGCAAGAACATCGACATGTGCACGATCTCGACCCCGGACCACATGCACGCTCCGGTCACGCTCGAGGCGATGCGGCTCGGCATCTCGTGCTACACGCAGAAGCCGCTCACGCGGACGATCTACGAGGCGCGGCTGCTGGCCCAGGTGGCCCAGGAGATGGCGGGCAAGGGCGTGGTCACGCAGATGGGCAACCAGGGCACGGCGCTCGATTCGTCCCGTGAGGCGATCGCCCAGATCGAGTCGGGCGTGCTCGGGCCGCTCAAGGAGGTCTACTGCTGGTCGAACCGGCCCGTCTGGGCGCAGGGCCCGGGCCGCCGCATGAACATGCGGAAGTACCAGTCGCAGGCCATGGGAGAGGTCGACGAGCAGGAGGATGCCGCGACCACCGCCGAGGAGGTGGCCGACATCGTGGCCGACCTCGTCAAGAAGAAACAGAAGGAGATCGGCAAGGCGCTCGAGCGGGTGGACTGGAAGGCCTGGCTTGGCGTGGCACCGTCGCGGGAGTTCTGGCCGGGCCTCTACCACTCGTTCCAGCATCGCGGCTGGTGGGACTTCGGCACCGGCGCCCTCGGCGACATGGCCTGCCACCAGCTCACCGTGCCGTTCGCGGCCTGCGGCCTGCGGGATCCGATCTCGGTGCAGGCGCGGACCACCGGCCACGACTTCGACAGCTTCCCCGCGAGCTCGATCATCAGGTTCGAGTTCCCGGCAACGGCCGAGCGGCCCGCGATCCCGTTCTGGTGGTACGACCGCAAGGGCAACAAGCCGCCGATGGAGGTCTTCTCGAAGTGGGGCATCGACAAGGTGTCGGACAGCGGCGTGCTCGTCGTGGGAGAGAAGGGGGCCTTCTACAGCACCGACGACTACTGCGGAAAGTACGAGCTCAAGGGCGTCACGAAGGTGGACGTCGACTACGAGAAGGCCGAGAACAAGGGCAGCTTCGACGTCAACAACATGAACGAGTTCTTCCGCGCCAAGCGGGAGGGCGACCCGAAGATCGCGAAGTCCAACTTCGTCGATCGCGCCGGCCCGCTCACCGAGACGATCCTCCTGGGCAACCTCGCCGTCTGGGCGGCGGCCAAGGGAGGCACCGACGGCGAGATGGGCGACTGGGGCGAGAAGGTCGAGTGGGACGCCAAGAACCTCAAGGTCACGAACCTCGAGTCGCTCAAGACGCCGAAGGTGGCCGACCTCATCAAGCCCGTCTACCCCGCCGGCTACCGCCTCGACTGAGCCCCGCCATGCGACTTCTCTCCCTCCTTCCGGCGTGGTGCCTCCTCGCCGCGACCGTGCTCCATGCCGCCGATCCGGCCGACGTCGCCGCCGTCCGGAAACAGGTCGAGGCGATCGCCGGAGCGGCGGTCGTCACCGCCCCGGCGGGCGACCTCGTCACGGAACTCGTGATCACGGACGGCTCCGGCGTCACGGCCGACGACGTGGCCCTGATCGCGAAGCTGACCGGTCTCAAGAAACTCCAGATCCTCAACTGCCGTGCGTTCGACGACGCCATGGTGGCGTCGCTCACGGGCCTGAAGGGACTCACGTCGCTGGCCATCACCAACGGCGGCATCACCGATGCAGGTGTGGCGACGATCGCGGAGTCGTTTCCGGGGCTCGTGGAACTCGACCTGTCGAGCAACACGAACCTCACGGGCGCGGCGATGAAGTCGATCGCATTGCTGGCGAAGCTCGAGAAACTGTCGCTCGTGCAGACGAGGTTCAACGACCTCAACTTCCGGCGGCTCTCGAAGCTCGGCGAACTGCAGGCGGTCGACCTCCGCGGCAACATGGAAGCCGGCGACATGACGCTCGGTGTGCTCGGCGGCCTGCCGAATCTCCGGGCCCTGAAGCATCGCTCGTCGGTCGTCACCGACGAGGGGCTCGCCGAACTCGCGAAGTGCGGCACGCTCGATTCGCTCCTCGCGCAGGACTTCGCGATCACCAACGCCTCCGGACCGCACCTCGCCGCCCTCACGAACCTGACGTCGCTGGAGATCTTCCGCTGCCAGGGCTTCGGCTCCGAGGGTGTCCTGGCCCTCGCGCCGCTCGACAGGCTCTCGCGGCTCACGCTCCGCGACCTGCCGGAGGTGGGCGATCCCGGGCTCGCGGTGCTCGCCGACCTGCCGGCCCTGAAGCGGCTCTACCTCCACGAACTCGCCTCGGTCGGCGACGAGGGCCTCGGGCACCTCGCGACCGCGAAGGGCCTCGAGGTGCTCGACATCTGGAGCGTGCCGAAGATGACCGACGCGTCCGTGGCGGTGATCGCCGGCCTGCCCGGCCTCCGGGAGCTCTCGATTCGCGAGACGGGCGTGTCGGAGCAGGCGCTCGAGGCGCTCGCCGCGATGCCGAAGCTCGAGTCGCTGACGTTCAAGAACGGCGCGGTGTCGGCGGCCGCGGCGGCGAAGCTGAAGGCCGCCAAGGCCTGGAAGAAGCTCGACCTCGGCACCTGACGCGGCTCACGCCGCCGGGCCCGCGGCGGCGTGCAGCGCCGCGAACCGGGCGGCGGCCGCCGCGGGATCAGTGACGACCGTCACGCTCCCCGGCCCATGGCCGCTCGCCGCGAGCGACTCCACCACCAGCCGCCGCAGCACGGGGCTGCCCGCGAGCAGGCCGCCCGTGAGCCGCAGCGGATAGACGCCGGCCGCGAAGTCGTTGCGCTCGGCGAGCGTCCGCACGTGGGCCGCGAGGTCGGCGGCAGCCGCCGTCACGATCGCCGTCGCGACGGGATCGCCCACGTCGGCCGCGGCGAGCACCTCGCGGGCCACGTCGGCGATCTCGCGGCGGCCCACGCCCGCGGCGTGGAGTTTCGCCACCAGGTCGGCCGGTTCCCCGGCGTCGAACCGGCGGACGACCGCATCGCGAAGGATCGTGTCGGGCCCGCGGCCGTCGGCGGCCCTCATCGCCGCCTTGAGCGCCGCGAGCCCCAGCGTGTGCCCGCTCCCCTCGTCGCCGAGCAGGGGCCCCCAGCCGCCGCAGCGATCGACGGCCGCCTCGGCCGACAGCGGCAGCCCTCTGGGCCTCGCCAGCGCGAGCGACCCGGTGCCGGCGATCAGCACCACGCCCCATGGCTCCGGCCCGCCGTCGGCAAACGGCAGCAGGCCGTCGGGAACCACGACCACGCGGCGGGCGACGCCCGCGTGCGTGGCCCAGGCGAGGACGGCGTCGCGGTCGGCAGCGAGCCCGACGCCGGCCAGGCCGAAGCAGGCCGCGTCGACGGTTGCCGGCGCGACGCCCGCATCGGCGAAGGCCGCAGCGATCGCCGCGGTGATGGAGGCCCGGGCCGTGTCGTGGCCCGCCACGCGTGGATTCGCCGGCCCGCCGCGGCCGCGGCCGATCACGTCGATGCCCGTGCCCCCGGGCACCGGCCTGGCGAGCACGGCCGCGCACCGCGAGCCGCCTCCGTCGACCCCGATCACGAGCGCCGCCGAAGCGTCACCGGCCGACATGACCGCCCCCGTCGCCGATGGCCGCGTCGCCGAGCGCCCTCCGCAGGTGGCCGCCGGCCTCCGCGAGCAGCCGGCGGGCCTCCGCGGGCGACACGCCCCGCGCCTTCGCGACCACCGCGGTCTTGAGCTCGCCGTCGGCCGCCGCCACGAGCCGCTCGGCCTCGTCCTCGGCCGCGCCCGTCAGCGCGGCCACGATCCGCCGCGTCCGTGCCACGAGCTTCACGTTCGTGGCCCGGAGGTCGACCATCAGGTTGCCGTACGTCTTGCCGATCCGGATCATGGCTCCGGTGGTGAGCATGTTGAGCACCATCTTCGTGGCGGTTCCCGCCTTGAGCCGCGTCGAGCCGGCGACGATCTCCGGCCCCACCTTCGGCACGATCATCATCTCGGCGACCCGCTCCAGCTCCGAGTTGTCGTTGCAGGCCAGGCCGATCGCGAAGGCCCCGACCTCGCGGGCATGGGCGAGGCCCCCGAGCACGTAGGGCGTGCGGCCGCTCGTGGCGATGCCCACGAGCACGTCACGGGAAGAGAGGCCGATCGCGGCCAGGTCGGCCGCCGCGAGTTCCCGGCTGTCCTCGGCCCCCTCGATCGCCCGCGTCAGCGCCTGCATGCCGCCCGCGATCAGGCCGACGACCATCTCCGGCGGCGTGCCGAAGGTGGGCGGACACTCCGACGCGTCGAGCACTCCGAGCCGGCCCGACGTGCCGGCTCCGATGTAGACGAGCCGCCCGCCCGAGCGGAACCGGTCGGCCACGATCTCGATCGCCCGGGCGATCGCCTCCGACTCCCGGGCCACGGCCGCGGCCACACCCGCATCCTCCGCGTTCATCACCGCCACGATCCCGGCGGCATCGAGCTCGTCGATCCGCGCCGACGCAGGATTGACGGCTTCGGTGGTCAGGTGGCCGAGCGGGGCACTCATGGCGGTCACCTTAGCCGGAACCGCCGCGGAATGCGACGCGGCCCGCCCGGCGATGGCCGGTGCGTCGTCTGCACGGCTAGACTCCGCCTCCATGGCCATTCCGCTGGGACCGGTCGATGTCGCGGTGCTCGTCGCCTACTTCGGCGCCGCGGTGGCCGTCGGCCTGCTCGCCGCCGGGCGGGTCCGCTCGCTCGACGCCTATCTCCTCGGCGACCGCGACCTGCCCTGGTGGGTGATCCTCGGCTCGATCGTGGCCACGGAGACGAGCGCGGCGACGGTGCTGAGCGTGCCGGGCGAGAGCTTCGGCTCGGCCGGGATGCGGTTCCTCCAGCTGCCGCTCGGCTACATGCTCGGCCGGCTGGCGATCGTCCGCTTCCTGCTGCCCCTCTACTTCCGCGGCGAGCTCAACACGGCCCACGAGGTGCTTCGCGACCGCTTCGGACCCATCGTCCAGCGGGCGGCGGCGGCGCTGTTTCTCGTGGCCCGGAACCTGGGCGACGGGCTGCGGCTGTTCCTCGCCGCGCTCGTGTTCCAGAAGCTCACCGGCCTGCCACTCGCCTGGAGCGTGGCGGCGATGGGCGCCGTCACCATCCTCTACACGGTCCTCGGCGGCCTCAGGAGCGTGGCCTGGAACGACTGCCTCCAGCTCGTGATCTACGTGCTCGGCGGGATCGTGGCGGTGTTCGTGATCGTGGCGCGGATCCCCGGCGGCTGGCCTGCCGCGTGGGACTTCGCGGCCGCCCACGACAAGCTCCGCGTGCTCGACTTTTCCATCGACCTCGCCAACCCCTACACGTTCTGGGCGGGGCTCGTCGGCGGGGCGGTGCTGAGCCTCGGCACCCACGGCACCGACCACATGATGGTGCAGCGCTACCTGAGCGCCCGCGGCGAGCGGGAGGCGGGGCGGGCGCTGCTCGCCAGCGGCGTGGTCGTCTTTCTGCAGTTCGCGCTCTTCCTCGGCATCGGCGTGCTGCTCGCCGCCTTCCACGGCCTCGGGGGTGAGCCGCCTCCGACCCGGCCCGACGAGGTCTTCGCCGCCTTCATCGTCAACCACTTCCCGGCGAACACGGGGCTCATCGGGCTGCTCCTGGCGGCGATTCTCGCCGCGGCGATGTCGACGATCGCGAGCTCGCTCAACGCCTCCGCCTCGTCGATGATCCACGATCTCTGGCTGCCGCTCCGCGGGGCCTCGGGCCGCCGCGACCCCCTCCCGGCGGCGGCCGCGCTCTCGCTCACCCGCTGGTTCACCGTGGGGTTCGGGGTCGTGCAGGTGGCCGTGGGGATCGCCGCGGCGGCGGTCGACACCACCGTCGTCAGCCGCGCCCTCACGATCGCCGGCTACTCGGCCGGGCTGCTGCTCGGCGTGTTCCTGCTCGGCGTGGCCACGCGGTCGGTGGGGCAGGGGGCGGCGCTGGTGGGCGCGGCCTGCGGCCTCGCGGCGCTCCTCGCGGTGCAGTTCCTGCTTCCGGGCCAGGGCGTGACGATCGCCTGGCCGTGGTACGCCCTGATCGGGTCGGCCACGACGTTCGCGGCGGGCCTGGCGGCGGCCCCGATCCTGCCACGCGTGGGGCAGCCCCGATGATCCTGCGACCAGCCTGCATCGCGTTCGCCTCCCTGGCCCTGGCCGGCCTCCTGGCCGCCGCCGACCTCCCCCGACCCGATCCCGCGGCGGCCGGCTTCGATCCCGCGCGGCTCGCCGCGATCGACGGGCTCGTCGAGGAGGCCCTCGCGCAGGGGAAGATGCCGGGCTGCGTGGTCTGCATCGGCCGCAGCGGTGGGATCGCGATGCTCGAGGCCTACGGCCGGCGGGCCGTCGCCCCGACCGACGAGCCGATGACGACCGACACCGTCTTCGACCTCGCCTCCCTCACGAAGCCGGTGGCGACGGCGACCGCGATCATGCATCTCATCGAGGCGGGGAAGGTGCGGCTCGCCGATCCGGTGGCGATGCACCTTCCGGAGTTCGCGGCCGGCGGCAAGGAAAAACTCACCGTCCACGATCTGCTCACCCACCAGAGCGGCCTGATCGCCGACAACGCGATCGAGGACTACGCCGCCGGGCCGGCGCAGGCGGTCGAGCGGATCATGGCCCTCGAGCCGCTCCATCCCGCCGGCGAGAAGTTCATCTACTCCGACGTCAACTTCATCGTCCTCGGCTGCCTCGTGGAGCGGCTCACGGGCGAGCCGCTCGCCGGGTTCGCGCGGCGAAAGACGTTCGCCCCGCTCGCCATGAACGAGACGGGCTACCTGCCGCCGGAGCCGCTGCGGGCCCGCACCGCGCCCACGGAAGAACGCGAGGGCCGCTGGATGCGGGGCGAGTTTCACGACCCGCGGGCATGGAAGCTCGGGGGCGTGGCCGGCCACGCGGGCCTGTTCGGCACCGCCACCGATCTCGCCCGCTATGCCACGATGATGCTCGGCCGGGGCTCGCTCGACGGCGTCCGCGTGCTCGCTCCCGAAACGGTCGCGATCATGACCCGCGGCTGGCGGATTCCCGGCGGCGGCGTCCGCGGCCTCGGCTGGGACAAGCGGAGCCCGCTGTCGAGCAACCGCGGCGACCTGCTCACCGACGCCGCCTTCGGCCACGGCGGGTTCACCGGCACGGCCCTCTGGATCGATCCCGGCCTCGACCTGTTCGTGATCTTTCTCTCGAACCGGGTGCATCCCGACGGCAAGGGGCTGGTCAACCCGCTGGTCGCCCGGATCGCCTCGTGTGCGGCCGCCGCCGTCGTGTCGCGGCCTGAAGAGGCCTTGCGGCCGCGGAGTGACCGGCCGGTGCTCACCGGGATCGACGTCCTCGTCCGCGACGGCTTCCGGCAGCTGCGGGGCAGGCGGGTGGCCCTGATCACGAACCACACCGGCCTCGACCGCGACCGCCGCCGGACCGCCGCGCTGCTGGCGAAGGCGGAGGGCGTGAGGCTCGTGGCCATCTTCGGGCCCGAGCACGGATCGACCGGCACCTTCGACCAGGCCGACGTGCCGGACGGAAAAGACGCGGAAACCGGCGTGCCGGTCTGGAGCCTCTACGGCAGGACGAAGCGGCCCACGCCCGAGATGCTCGCCGACGTCGACACGGTCGTGTTCGACATCCAGGACATCGGCTGCCGCTTCTACACCTACGTCGCCACGATGCTCGAGGCGATGAAGGCGGCCGCCGAGCACGGCAAGGCCTTCATGGTGCTCGACCGGCCGAACCCGATCGACGGCATCTCGATCTCCGGCCCGCTCGTCGATGCCGGCCGGGAGACGTTCGTCGGCTGCCACCCGATCCCGCTGCGACACGGGATGACCGTGGGCGAGCTCGCCCGGCTCTTCGCGGCCGATCTCGAACTCGACCTCGACCTGACCGTGGTGCCGTGCGAGGGCTGGCGGCGAGCCGATGCGTTCGACGCCACGGGCCTGGAGTGGGTCAACCCGTCGCCCAACATGCGGAGCCTCACGGAGGCGTTCCTCTACCCCGGCATCGGCGTCCTCGAGTTCACGAACCTCTCGGTCGGCCGCGGCACCGACACGCCCTTCGAAGTGATCGGCGCGCCGTGGCTCGACGGCCGGCCGCTCGCCGACGCGCTCGCGGCCCGACGCCTTCCCGGCGTGGCCTTCGTGCCGATCCGGTTCACGCCCCGCGCGAGCACCTTCTCCGGGCAGGAGTGCGGGGGCGTGAACGTCGCGATCACCGACCGGGCCGTGTTCGACCCCGTCCGCGTCGGGCTGGAGATCGCGGTGGCGATCCGGCGGCTGCACCCGCAGGAGTGGGATGCTGAAAAA
>CAIKWU010000407.1 GCA_903831155.1 uncultured Planctomycetaceae bacterium
ACCCGCGAGGGCCGGGGTTTTTCATGCGCAGGCGAGGCCCTCCCCTGGGGAGTTCGACGGCGCCGGCTGGGTTGTGCCACGGGGCTGCACTCGTGCTGGCCCGCCCCATCCTGCAGACGCACGGCCACCGCTCTCGCCGCGGATTCGTCCCTGCCCGTGGCGGATTCGTCCCTGGGCTTGCCCGTTTCGTCCCTGCCCGTGCCATGCTCGTCCCTTTTTGGGCAACTGTCCCTCATGGCCGGGAGATCACTGGTAGCCTCCACCAAACAGGAAGGCAGTGACGCACCTCCGTGCGTGAACACAGCTGCTGGCTTTTTCTCGGTCTCGTCGCTTCACGGAGATGTCTTCATGTCGCTGCAGTTGGCTGATCTGCTCCCTGGGCAGCCGGACGCGAAGCGTGCCCTGACGGGGGCGGCCGGATTGCTCGCGGCCGTCTCCGACGCCGGCGTGAGGTCCGCCGTGGCAGAGACCGTCACCGTGACGAGGACGCAGCAGTACGGTCCGACACCGCTGTCGTACGACGTGCTCTTCACTCCGATCGCAGACGCCACCGACCTCGTGTCGATCAGCGCCGGCTCGGTCTACACGGGTGAGGGGCCGTCTTTCACGATCCAGGCCATCGGCTCGGACGATACGACCGTGGATCTGTTCTTCGACCCGTTCAATCCCGATTTCTTCCAGACGGTGTCGCTTGCCTCGATCACCAACAACACGTTCACCGATTTCTCGGCACGCGAGATCAAAGGTCTGCGATTCACGCTGAATCAACCCAACCCTGGCCCCCAGCCGTCGCTCACGCTCCCCGTGGGCACAGAACTCGTGTTCAGCGCGGTGCCCGAACCCGCGGCGGCAGCGCTCTTGGGCTGCGGGCTGGCTGCAGTGCTGATCGGCCGGAAACTCAGAAAGCTTCGGGCGGCGGCATCCGCACGGTGACCACTCCGCGACCCGTCGCGGCTCATTCGCCCGGCAGTGCGAAGAGCCGTTGAAACTCGGCGAACTTCCCGTGCGGACCGCGGGCGATCTCGGGGACGTATTCAACGCTGACCCGCAGGCCACCGCCGAGCGCCTCCGTGGCGACCGCGATCACGTGCTGCTCCTCCACGGGACTCAGGGGACGGGCCACGACCAGCCGAAAACAGACTTGATCGGGGGCGGTCTGCACGACCTGGTGCTGGAGAATGGCCCCGACCTGCATGACGGCCCGGTGGCCGTAGTAGGGCGGACGGAGGTCACCTGACGGCAGCATGAGCAGGTCGCGGGCCCGGCCGGGGATGGCCTCGAGGACCGGCAGCAGGCGGCCACATCCGCAGCGACCGTCGCCCACCGTGGCAAGGTCGCCGATTTCATACCGCAGCAGCGGCATGGCGAAGTTGTGCAGGGGCGTGAGCACCACGTTTCCTGTCTCGCCGGCAGCGCACGGCCGGCCGGCGGCATCGAGCACCTCGACGATCGATTTCTCCGACTGGATGTGCCAGCGGCCCTGCTCCAGGCACTGGTACGCAATGGCGCCCGCCTCGCCGGCGGTGTAGGTGCTCGAGAGCGGGGCGTTCCAGACCTCTCGGCAGAGTGCAGCGAGCTCGGGCGGACTCGCCTCGCCCACCACAACGGCCTCCTTCAGGGCCGGCAGCCGGATCTCTTCCTGTCTCGCGCGTCGCAGGATCTCCAGCAGTAGCGAGGGGAACGTGCAGACATAGTCCGGTGCGACTTCGCGCAGCGTCTCGATCAGGGCGGAGATGGGTGCGCGGTAGTCGAGCAGATAGCTCGGGCCGGTCGGCCAGACCGTGGCGACCGGCGCCCCCCAGTCGTTGGTGCGTTGCAGGTGGACCGTGTCGTCGAGCACGGTCCGCTGCTCGTTACGCAGAATCGACAGGAAACTGCCCGAAAGATCACGGCCCCGCCAGAGGTGCTCGCGGAGTTGAAAGGCCTGCCAGTAAAAGTAGTCGAGCGTGCTGCGGATGATCCGTACGGGTCGCCCGGAGGATCCGGAGGTCACGCTCTCCGCGACACCCCCATGACCGGCCGGCAGGGCGCGGGCGTGGAGGGCGTTTCCCAGCGACTGCACGTCGGCCCGCCTGAGGATCGGCAGCGTGGCCCAGCGTCTGTTCCATTCCGCCGCATCGGGGGCATCCCGCCGCCGCGACTCCGAGTCGAGGCCCGCGGCGGCAACCCGGTCCCGCCAAAAAGGGATCTGGCCGACGGCATGATCGATCAGAGCCTCGACCTGCGGCCGACGGGCGGCGGCAAGCTCCTCCTCGGGGAGATACTGCGATCTGGAGAGCTGCTCGATGACGGCGAGCAACGCCGATGCCTGCGTCTGCGGTACGGCCGGCCATGCTCCACCGACAAACGCGGCATGTGGCGTGGGGAGTCGCATGGGTGAGCCTTGGCTTTCGGCAGGGCCGCGAGCAGGAATCCGCGTCAACGGCTCCCCATCAGAATGCCGATCGCCAGGGTCGACAAGGCGGGGTCAGGGCGCCGCGGTCGCCGGCGTGAGGTCTGCGAGCGGCACGCGTTCAGCGTGCACGATGCCGCCCGCCACGTCGCGGATCGCCAGCGTCAGGCTCACGCCGGCCGACTCCGCGTCCTCCCCATCCGACCACTCGATGTCGATCGTGCCGAAGTTCACGCCCCGCTGATGCGGCCCGAGCCGCAGGGGGTTTGAGTCACGGCTCGCGCCGGCCGGCATCGCCTGATTGAGGCTGCTCGCGGTGAGATCGTAAAGCGGATACGCGACGGCATCCGGGCCGGCCGGAAGCCGACTGATCTCCGCAGCATGCCGGTCGCCGCTCACGAAAATCACGCCGCGGGCTCCGGAGTCGCGGATGAGTCTGAGGATCCGAGACCGCTCGACGGGATAGTTGCCCCAGTGCTCCCAGTGGTGTCCCGTGAAGACGAACTGGATACTCGACAGCACGATTCGCACCTCGGCGGGCTCCTCGAGCACTCGTCGAAGCCATGCCATCTGCTCCGCACCGAGCACGGTGGCCGATGGGTCGTCGGTTGGGCGATACCGACCGCCGCGCAGCTTTCGCTCGCCCGCGGGCAGCGTTGCCGGCGGCGACCGATGGTACCGCGTGTCGAGGCAGATGAACTGCACTCGACGGCCGGGGGGGCCCGCGACGACCGCACGGTAGATCCCCTCCTGCCTGCGCAGCGGCGCATCGGCCGGCACGCCGAAGAAATCCATGAACACCTGCTGCGACCCGCGCCGCATCGGGTATTCACGGCCTGCGTCGTCGGCTCCGAAATCGTGGTCGTCCCAGACCGCGACGATCGGCACGGTGCGCCTCAAGGCGGCGAAGCCCTCGTTGGCAGCCAGGAGGGCGTACTTCCGCCGGAGGACCTCCATGTCTTCCGTGTCGCCGTAGATATTGTCGCCGAGCATCAAAAACACATCGGGGCGGTAGCGGGCCACCGCTTCCCAGATCGGCTGTGGCTTCTCCTGCCGAACGCAGGAGCCCATCGCGATCCGCGTGATCAACTGCTGCGGGTCCAGGTCGGCAGCCGCCGCAGGCTGCAAGGTGGCAGCCGTGAACGCGATCACGAGCCCGGCAACGAGCCGTGAGATCGCCGGCAACGGCTCAGTCGGCGTGTCGCCTCCACCACCGGCCAACTTGAGCGGAGACGGGAAGAAACCTGCGGTCATCGTGGGATCATCTCATGCCGGTCGCCAGGGCGGCAAGGTATGGCAGCGTCTGAGCCTCGTAGTTCCGATACCGCCGCCATTTCTCACCCGATTGGGTCATGGTGGCCGGGCCATCGACCGAACTAGCCTCCCATAATGGCCGTATTGTGGCCGCCGGGCCTTTCGCAGATGTGCCCGGGGGTCAATCCGTTCCACGGCCTGTTCAGGCGGACGTCGATGGCGATGCCAGTCTCCAGAGCATCGAGGGGTTTCACGACGTTGCCACGTCTGATCGTGGCTGCGGCCGCAGCCTTCGCGGTTGAGAGTGCGTCGCCGGCTGCCGACGTGTCCACGCTCTACACCCAGACCGGCACCGACGCGACGTGGCCGCAACTGCTGGCCAGCAACGCCATCCCGATCGGCACCGTGTCCACTGCGGGCATCACCGGGTCCGTCATCAACGTGAACAACCCTCTGGTGGAGGCCGGCCCCAACAAGAGCAACCCGATCATCAGCAACCTCAGACTCCACACCCTGGGCAACTCCAGCGTGACCCGCAGCTCGTTCTCGAAGTGGTCGCGGTGGTACCAGGAGGACGGCACCACGCAGGTGTTCCGGCTCTTCAAGGACGAGGTCAACGTCCAGAATGACCGGCCCAACGCCGCCCGCATCGAGTCGTTCAACCCGGACATCGACTGGGCCGCCGGCGACGGCTGGTTCCAGTGGCGCGGCACCTACACCATCATCAAGCCGCTCGGAGCCGCGATCTTCCAGGCGAAAAACTCCGACAATGACTGGTCGGTGATGATCAATACCAACGGCAACGGCGACGTCACCCTCAACCATCGCAGGGACACCGACAAGGTGCTGGCGACGAACATGGTGGGGCAGCCGTTCGACATCACCGTCTACGACAACGGCACGAACTACGCCGTCTACATGGACGACCAGTACGCGGGCTACGGAGCGTTCGACCGGCCGACGGGCGTCAGCGAGTTTCGCTGGGGAATGTACGTGGGCGGCAGCATCCCGAATGCCGATGCGATGCTGTTCGTAACGGGCGCCAAGATCACGCCCAACATCATGGCCCCACCGAAGCTTTCGGGTTCGTTCGGGGCCCTGCCTGCCACGGTGATCAGGGGTGCGTCGGTCTCCGGCACGCTCTCGGTCTCGAACTCGATCCCGGTCACCTCCTCCACGGGAGCCACCCGCCTCGACTACCGTTACGCCTCGTCGGGGCTGTTCGCGGGGTCCGGCACCGGCTCCGACATGGCCCTCGGCGCGGCCACCACGCACCTGATTCCCGTCAGGACCTCGGCGGCCGGCCTCCTCACCGGCACCGTCTCGGCGACGGCGACGACGCCCCTGACGGCCACGCCCACCTTCAGTCAGACCGTGTCGATGAGCGTGCTCGATCCGGCGATCGGGTCCTTCTCGGCGGGGAGCACGCTCACCAGTCTCGACATCGACTTCGGAACCCTGGCCCAGGGAAGCGGGACAGCCAGCCGGGGTTTCTCGATCTTCAATCGAGCCGGTTCGCTCGGGGCCGCCTGGACCGCCAAGCTCGACCTCGACGGGATCACCACCAGTTCCTCGAGCGTGTTTTCGACCACCCTCGCGGCGTTCACGAGCCTGGCGTCGGGGTCGTCACGTGCGTTCAGCCTGTCGATGCCGACCTCGACGGCGGGGGTGTTCTCCGGCACGTACTCGCTGAACCTCTCGGACGAAAACCTGCCGGGCGCGACCAGCCGAAGCATGAGGCTCACGGTCCGCGGCATCGTCGCCCCGCCCTCGCTCTCGTCGGCCTGGACAGGCACCACCGGCGGCTCCTGGACGAACGGTGCGAGCTGGTCTGCCGGGGTGCCGAACTCCGCCGCTGCGGTGGCGACGATCGGCTCCGCCTCCACCTCCCCGGCGATCATCACGCTCGATGCCCCGATCACCGTCAACGTCCTCTCCCACACCGTCGCGACCGGCACGATCGCCGCCGGGAGTGGTGGGTCGATCGTCTTTGGGGGCACTGACGCGACCGTGGTGGTCGCGAGCGCGCTCACGATCGCCGCGCCGGTCTCAGGCGGATTCCTCAAGAGCGGCACCGGCACGCTGTTTCTCACCGGGTCAAACACTACGTCGGGTACGGTCATGGTCGCGAGCGGCGCGATCGACGTGACCAACGTGTCGTTCGCACGTCCCGGCCGGAGCTACGCTGTCGCAGCCGGGACGGTGCTCTCCCTTTCCGGCACGACACCGATCAGCTTCAGCACCACCGGCACCACGACGATCTCGGGCGACGGCGTGGTGCGGGTGAGTCCGGGCACGACGCTCACGAACGCCAACGTCAGCGGCCAGGGCGACCTGGTCGTGCAGCTGGGCCGCGAGGCCACCCTGGAGGTGAACGGAGTGATGGGCGCGGGCTGGACGGCCGGCCGCGGCGTGATCAACTGGACGAACAACCAGGCCGACCTGGAGCTCGGGCCGGCGGCCCGCTTCAATGCCCAGATGGCGCCGGACGTGCGCGTCGACGCGATTCTCGGCACCGGGTCGATCACCAAGACGTCGACCGGCGGCACCGTGCTCACGATCGGCGTTGCCGGCGGCTCCGGCACGTTCGCCGGCGCGATCTCCAACTCGCTCGGCACGATCTCGATCGTGAAGACCGGCACCGGCACGCAGACGCTCGCGGCAGCCACAGCATTCACCGGGTCGACGTCGGTGACGCAGGGCACGCTGCAGATCGCGCATCCCGATGCACTCTCCGCGACCGGCGTGACGGTCGCCGCGGGGGCCACGCTCGCAGTGGCGCCGCAGGTGCAGGCCACGGTGCCCTCCCTCATCAATCATGGCCGGATCGACGTCGGCCTCGGGATGCTCACGGTCGCCTCCGGCCAGACCCCATCGGGCCTCGTCAACCAGATCATGGTCGGCATCGTCGGCGGCGGCACGACCGGGATCACCTCGAGCGATGCGGCTCAGACCGGCGGCGCGTTCACGGTCGGCTGGCTCGACAACGGCGACGGCTCGATGACGTTCGGCTACGCGGCGACCGGCGACACGAACCTCGACATGTCCGTCGACGTCCTCGACGTGGCGAACGTGATCAGCAGCGGGAAATTCAACTCCGGGCTCGACGCGACATGGGCCGAGGGCGACTTCACCTACGACGGCCTCGCCGACATCCTCGACATCGCGACCGTCATGTCATCGGGGCTGTTCAACGCCGATCCCTACAATGCGAGCTCGCCGAGCGTCGCCGCCGTCCCCGAGCCCGCCTCGTGTGTCGTGACGATCGCGGGTCTCCTCCTGCTGGCTGCCGCCCGCCGACGCAGCCGAGGCAGCACCTGGGCCGCGGCCCACAGTGCCGCGAGGCAGACCGCCGCGGAAGCCCCTCCTGCGGGCTCCGGCAGCAGGCTTTCCACGGCGTTGTAGGGGCCCGTGTTGTAGAGACCGGTCGAGGTGAACTCGGAGGCGTCGAGAATGTCGACGACGCCGTCGTAGTTGAAGTCTCCATCCAGCCACGATGCCGGCAGTCCCGTGCTGTACTTGCCGCTCGCAATGACGTTCGCCGCATCGAGCACGTCGATGATCCAGTCGACGTTCGTATCTCCGGACGCGGCGTAGGCGACCACGACCGAGCCTTCGCCGTCATCGAGCCAGCCGACACCACGGGCCACCCCCCGCGCGACGTCGGCCGCGGCCACGCTCGACGTGATCCCGCTCGTGCCGCTCCAGGACCCGTCGGCCCTCCCCGAGAGAATGGCGGCAACCAGGTCGGCCGAGGACAGGCCTGAAGCGACCGTCACGCCGCCATTGCCGACATCGACGAGCCCGCCGGCCCCTGGATCGAGGCCCCCGACGGTGGACCGCAGCGCGGCCGAGAGGGAAAGCGTCCCGCCGGCCAGGGGCGAGATCGTGCTGCTCGACAGGGCGGTGGCGTGGCCGAGTTGCACAACGCCCTGCCGGATGACCGTCGGCCCGCCGATGCCGCTCGATCCGGACAGCGTGAGCATGCCGCCCCCGCGCTTCACGATTGCGCCCGATCCGCTGACGGCACCCGAGAAGACGTAGTCAGTCGCCCGATCGAAGATCAGCGTGCCGTTGTTGGTGATGCTCGACACCCCCAAAACTCCGCTGGCGCTGCCGGATCCGATCTGGAGCGTGCCGCCCGGGTTCAGATGGATCGTGCCGTCGACGCCCCGCGCGAGCGTGCCGCCGACGATCACGAGGCCGCCCGACATGGTGAGCATGCCGGTCCCGCTCGACCCCACGACGAGCACCCCGCTGCTGCTTCAGGTTCCACCCGTGACGATCGCCGTTCCGATGCTCCCCGGTTCATAGCCCATGAATGCATGGTCGTTCGACGCGTTGGCCTCGGCGACCACCCGCATCGTCGCGGTACCGCTGTGGCCCACGTAGAGATTCGTCCCGAAGTAGGTGCCGGTGTCGATCGTGGTGGTCCCGCTGTCGAATACCGTGTCGGCTCGGATCACGGCCGGGGGAGCTCCTGCGAACGACACGGCGGCAAGACACAGCCCGAGCGAGCAGGACGGCGTAAACGTGCGACAGGTGACGTTGAACATGACTGGCGATCTCCTCGAGGTGCGGAGAAGCGAGCCAGTCCATGCCCGCCGTGAACGATGAACCCTACCGCGGTCACGGGACTGCGATCGGCCGCTGCCCTTGATCGCCGATCCCCCGCTGTTTCCGGCCCCACCATGCCCCGGAGACACCTTCGCCGCGGCACGCGAGCATCCGGAGATCCCTCCCTGCCTCAGGAGGCTCGCACCTCCGGCGTTTGACTTTGACCGATGCCGCTGCGAATGGTTCACCGCGAACGGACGTCGGCTGGCGGTCCTTCGGGATTGCGACCGGTTTCCATCGCACCGGATTCGGACGACGAGTGATCTGGGCACCGCGTTGCGGGGCCTGATTGTCGCGTAGGCCGACATGAGCGGGCGTCCCGGAAGGGACGTCCTTCATGGCGGCTTTTTTTGTTCCCTTTTTTGTTTCCCAAGGTTCCCTTCACGTTCCACGACGAAGTCGCCATGGCTGGCGCCCGACCCATCGGAGATCCCAGCCATGCAATGTTTCTTCCTTCAGCGATTGATTGCCCCGGCGTGCACCACGGCAGCCCTGCTGTTCGCCACGACGTGTTCCGCCACCACGATCACCTTCACCGAGGCGGGCACGTCGGCGGCCGGCACGCCCTTGCTCGTGTCGGCCAGGATCGACACCGCCGCGGACGCGGGTGGGCCCAACAACGCCCTGAAAATCACCCTGCGGAGCACCGGGTCTGCCACCAAGGCCAAGGCCGACGTGCTCTCGAGCTTCTACTTCAACATCGCCGACCCGAGCGACGGAATTCGGCCCACGCTGACCTACCTCTCGGGGTCGGGGCAGGCGTTCGAGGTGCGCACCAGTGGAACCGACCGTGCGGTCTCGTGGAGTCCCAACCTCGTGACCACGGCGGGAACCTGGACGACGTCCGGCACGGGTGTGCTCAACCCGTCGAACCTCGTGGCCATCCAGACCTTCAACGAAGGCTGGCAGTTCAAGACCCTGACACCGCCGCCGGCCTACCCCGGTCTCGGGTTCGGCATCGGCACCGTGGGCAACAGTGACATCGGGCTGTTCATTCCGGGGACGAGCGGCTCCACCGGCGGGTTCAACGGCCCGGTGGTGAACGGCACCGTGCCCGGCTCGATGATCAATCTCGGGATCTACAGCACCGGCACGGGCAACGACATCACGCCCGACGGCGGCCTCGACGAGTCGCGACTGGTGAAGACCGAGGCGGTGTTTTATTTCTCGAGCAGCAAGGATCTCAACTCGCTCACCGAGAGCTGGGTGCAGGGAAACGTGACCTTCGGTTTCGGCACAAGCCCCGACTCGGTCCTCCTGCCGGAGCCAGCCGGACTGTCGATCGCGTCGCTGGGCGGCCTCCTTCTCACCGCCGGCTGGCAACTGCGGGCAAGAGCCCGGCGTTCGCCGGCTTGCCTGGAGGTTTCCTGACCCCGGGCTCGCGCAGCGCTGCCCAGAAACTGGTCGTTCGTCGCGCCGGTTGCAGATCATCCCGCGGAGAATCACTCGTGCTCCTGCCGACCAGCCGATCGAACGACCGACACCGCCGCCCGCTCCGACGACTGAGACGTCGGGCGGGCGGGGGCCGTCTCTGGCCGCTCCGCACCGAGCGGCTCGAACCCCGCGGCATGCTCGCCGTGGCGTCGATCACGCACACGAGCAGCGACCACTTCTTCATCGACACCACGCAGGGGGACGTGGCGACCTGCAACTACGCCTCGTTCCGGATCACCAACGACGCCACGCCCGACGCCGACCTCTGGGTGAAGGTCGACAGCTTCACCGGCGGCGTGGTGGGGCCGGCCCCCGGCGAGGACGGCCTCTTCCATCTCGGACCGCTCGCGGCGACCGCGTCGGGCACCGCCTTCTTCTACCTGCAGGCTCCCACGGCCACGACCACGGACCAGGGCTACCGGATCGCGGTCTACGCCAGTGATCCCCGCATCGGGTCGCCACCGATCGTGCTGCAGCAGGGGTTCAGTTTCGTGGACGTCCTCGAGACCCTGACCGCCAGCGACAGCAAGGTGTTCTCGACCTCCTACGCACCGGCGACGCCCGTGCTGGGCGGCACGGTCACGATCACGGTCACCGGCCAGCTCGGCCAGGTGAGTGCCGCCTACGAGGCGGGCTTCACGCCGGCCTGTTACACCTCGTGGCTCTGCGACGTCTACGAACTCCAGGCGACCACGATCTCGATCACCGGCGGCGCCAACGCCCAGACCCGCACCAACACGCTGCTCTTCGACGGCATGGTGCAGGACTCCGGCGGCAATCCCTACACCGCCGTCTACACGTTTCGGGTGGTGGGCATGACCGCCTCACCGGTGCCGACGAGCCCCACGCAGTTCGTGGGCAAGAACGTGAACTTCAAGCACGCCAACTTCGACGAGACCCCGATCGTCCCGCTGCCCCCGACCGTCAACGCGACCACGCTCGCCAAGGTGGCCGCCCCGACGAGCCTGCCGGCGACGGGCGGCACGGTCGACTTCACGCTCCGGCTCACCAACACCAGCGGCCAGCCCGTCACCGTCGACCAGCTCATCGACACGCTGCCGATCGTGCCCGCGGCCGAAACCTACAAGCCGGGGACCTCGACGTTCAACGGCGTTCCGATCGGCGATCCCCTGATCGTGGCCAACGTGCTGACCTGGTCCGGGCTGTTCACCGTGCCGGCGAGCGGGTCGGTCGATCTGACGTTCCAGGGGCTGCTGCCGCCGGTGCCCGGCAGCTACACCGACAGCGCCATCGGCCTGATCAACGCCACGCAGATCGACACCTCGCTCGACACCACGATCGACTCTCCGGCCACGGCCACCGTCGAAGTGAGCGGCGTGGCCGACCTGGCGATCGTCAAGACGGACGGCACGCCCACCTACACGCCGGGCGCTCCACAGACCTACACGATCACCGTCACCAACGTGGGCCCGAACGCGGTCACCGCCGCCCGCGTGCAGGACACGATTCCCGCGCTCGCCACCAGCGCCTCGTGGACGACCGTCTTCGCGGGTGGCAGTGGCACGGCATCCGGGGCCGGCGACATCGACCAGCTGATCGACCTCGCCGTGGGGGGCACCGCCACCTACACCCTCGTGATGAACATCGCATCCACCGCGACCGCGACCCTCACCAACACCGCAACCGTCACGCCGCCGGCGAATCGCACCGACCCCAATCCGACGAACAACACCTCGACCGACGTCGACCTGGCGGCCCCGCGGGCGGATCTGGCGATCACGAAGACCGACACTTCCCCCACCTACGTCCCGGGCGGCACCACCACCTACATCGTCGTCGTCACCAACAACGGCCCGAGCTTCGTGACGGGGGCCACCGTCGTCGATACCTTCTCCCCGCTCATCACCGGGGCCACCTGGACCGCCGTCTTCACCGGGGCGGGATCGGGCGGAACCGCCGGCGGCTCGGGCAGCATCGCCGAGACCATCAATCTCGCCGTGGGCGGCACCGCCACCTACACGATCACCGCCACCGTC